>NZ_JCACKS010000052.1:0-76103 GCF_059505505.1 Pelatocladus sp.
TCCTTTTCCTGCACCCTCTTGACAAATGTGCCATTACCTTAACCTCTCACGAGTGGAAGGATCTTGGGTTGCACGTTATCAGGTACGACAAAATACTAAGAAATATTGGTACTATAAATTACAAAGTACCCAACCTTCATTTCAAAGTGCAACATCCGAAAAGCTAATTAAATACAAGCATTTGGGCAAGGCAGGTACGGTTGCCCACATAGATGCAATGATGTCTGTTATGAGACGTAGTATTTTTGATGAGCTACAGAAAGCAATTCACGTTCTGGATGATTGTTTGGTCGATATTACTGGCTCTGAACTCCAAGAGGAGGAATCGCAAGATTAATCAGCCAATTTACTTCGCGATGGTTACTCGCGAAGCCATTTTCTCCCCCCTGTGTTTTTCAAAAATTGGGATGCTCCCTTCCCAAGGTATTTTTCCAGATCATCAAGGATGGCATAAATCGCAAAAATATCTGAATTATGCCAATGTACGCCTACAACATAAACTTTGTTTTTTTGAACAACTTCAAGTTGTGACCATAAAGAACTTTGTTTGAGCTTATTTAACGTCTTTTTATCATCTTCCCTTTCCCAAGATACAACGAAGAGAGCATCCCCATCAATATCAGATATTTTTTCTTTTGAAATTATTGTGTTGATATAGAAAAAATCCCCTCTCTGTGATTTAGGACGTTGCAAACCAATATCTTTCAAAACCGACCCAGAGAAATGCTTTTCTCCATAAGACCCAATGCCATATTCTGAAGTTATATTGGCAATAGATATCTCCATATTTTTGCAACGACTCTCTTTTGAAGAGTCTGCACCAATATCCAAAGCTTGCTTCAGTTTCTCCACTCGTTGCCAATACTGATCTATCAATTGCTTGCTAACTTCCTCTTTACCCAAAACAGTAGCAAGTTCCTCTAGGAGATCTGTCCAGGGGGGTGAAGGAAAGGAGGTATTGAGTACTACTGTGGGTGCAATATAAGACAACTGTTTGTAAATACCTTTCAACTCAGAACCAGAAATAATTAGATCTGGTTTAAGTCTCAAAATCTTTTCTATGTTCGGGTTACCATAATTGCCAACAGACTCTACTTGAGCTACTTTATCTTGAAGATATTTTGGCATAGGAGAACTCGTAGAATAAGCTGATGCAATAGGGCGGACGCCTAACGCCCAGCTATTGGCTAAATTATCTGGTGCAAGATTCACTACCCGTTGAGGGTTACGAGGAACGCAGGTGCTACCCATTATATGTTGGACGGTTCGGCAATTCTCAACAGGCTGTTTATAGCTAGTTATACTGGTGTCATGAGTTGTTTTACAAGCCAAAATCAGTATGACTATTAAGATACTCAAAAGCATCAGACGGGTGAAGCGACGCAAAGAAATAATTGTGAGCATTTAGAGTATTCCAATAAAAAAATGATCCAAAAATCAAGCAGAAGAGCTAAAGATTTCAACAAACCATTTTTTCAAGTTTGGTAAACGTTGAATCTGTTGTTCAACTTCTGCCATTGCAACTTCTGTAAGTTTGACCCCTGTGTGGTAAACCTTGTCAACCAAAGTAACTACGGGATTTTTCTGCTTGAAAGTGAGGGTTGAAGCGAACTGTAGCACAGTATCAACGCTATCTAGTAAGCTACCACTCCAATGCTGTTCAAGCCAGCCAAAAGCCCGCTCAATCGGGTTAGATTTACTGTGGTAGGGTGGATAGTAAGCTAATTGAATTGTCAGTTGAAACTTGTGGGCAAACTCAAGGATACGGTACATAAATTGAGTTCGCCGAGAATGGTTTTCTGGTCCGTTATCTTGATTAATGACGATTTTGCGGATGTGGGTAATCTGTTTTTCACATATACCCACCAATCTTCGAGTCGATCAACTATACAATCAGCAGTTAATTTCGACTGCACGAAAAACAAAAATAGTTCCCCCTCAGTTGGCAGAAAAATTCCATAAGGAGTCAGCGTTGGGCAATCTGAAAAGTCATGGTCAAATGCTGTCGTCACGACACGAGTTTTTCCTCCTCTGTCAAACTCCCCGATTTTGATTCCTACCTTGGCATCCATCGAAATTCTAAGAGGATGTTTGAAAAGTGTTGAGCGGTAAAAATTTATGCCAAACGCCTGACCATGATGCGAATCATAGCAAGATAGATAAAGGTCTCAGAAGTTTGAGGTAATAGTTCATAATCTTTGTTCAAACGCCGACATCTAGTCAGCCAGCCAAAGGTTCTTTCTACTACCCAACGTTTAGGTAACAAAACAAAACCCTTGCGTTCATGGGGTCGCAGTACAACTTGGACAATCCATCGGTACAAATCCATCACCAACTGCATAAAGGGGTTGCCGTCGTAACCACCATCAACCCAGATAGGGGATCTCCAGAAAATAAAATGTCCCGCCCTATCAAATATATTTCGGCTCAACCCAAGGACTGGTGGGCGTTGCGCCCCCAGGCGCAACGCGAGGGCGGGACATTTTATTATTTGGAAGTGCCTAGTAGAAAGACGTGAAATCCTGTTTCCCATCTGTTTAACTTTCTGGAGTACTTGTTTACCACCTGAGCATTCGTCCACACTAGCAGCGCTCACTAATACTCGCAGTACTAGACCTAATGTATCCACTGTCAAAAACCGCTTGCGTCCTTTGATCTTTTTGCCTGCATCATATCCCACATCTTGATTGACCATCGCTGCTGTTTTTACACTTTGACTATCGATTATCGCTTCTGATGGGCTAACCGCCCGTTCGTTGTCCACTCTCACCCAATCCCGTAGTTGATCGTGAATGCTCACCCACGTCCCGTCTTGCCGCCAATTCCGAAAGTATGTATATACTGTTTGCCAATTCGGGAAGTCTCCCGGCAGGTTTCGCCAAGTACACCCTTGTGTCAACACATAGAAAATCGCGTTGATAACTTGCCACATATCTGCCATTCTCGGACGACCACCTTTTTTGCCTGCTGGAATTAACGGTTCTAATAATTCCCACTCGTCTTGGGTCAAGTTACTAGAGTATGCTTTACTCATCGCTCTCAATGGTGCTGTATGTACGTATTTACAGCTTATGCCCTGAGAGCTTTTTTTACTCAACTGCCGACTTTTCAAACATCCTCTTAGGTATGCGTGACATGCACCAAGTTACTGAGGAGTCGTGTGAATCTAACGACTTCATGCACGGTTTTGTAGCCGAGTCAAGAGGGTGACTTCCTGGCTTAGGCATCCATGTAGCTGCGATTTCCAATCGCCAGAGTTGGTATTGATTTAGACTTCACAAACAGCCTCTTAAATTTTTGTTCCTCAACAACCTAAAACCTCCATGAAATCGTCCCTTGAATGGTGAAAGGTTCGCCTATACCCACCAAGGTTTCAGATCCAATAGCTCGATAATACTCTACATCAAAGAGATTACGGAAATTTAGAGCAGCGCGGAATTGGTCACGTTCATAAAAAATAGCTGCATCGGTACGGAAGTAACTTGGTACCTCGAAGGTATTCGCCAAATTTCCTGCTGTTTCTCCAACATAATAGAACCCTAAACCAAATCCCAGTCCTTGTAAATCACCTTGTTGGATTCTGTAGGTTGTCCACAGGTTGAATGAGTGTTTGGGAGCAGCAAATAATCGATTACCAACTGGAATATCATTGTCTTCTGTGACTTTGGCATCGTTGTAGGCATAGCCTGCAATAATGTTCCATCCCGGTAAAATTTCACCACTGATATCTAGCTCAATACCTCGACTTTTTTGTTCTCCCGTTTGAATCGAAAAGTTAGGATTATCAGGATCGGTTGTCGTCACATTGGTGCGAGTCAGATCGTAGAAGGCGAGGGTGGTAGAAAGTTTGCTGCTCAAGTCAGCTTTGATACCAACCTCATACTGCGTTCCTCGCTCTGGCTCGAATGCTTCTCCGCTAGCTGATGTGCCAATGGTTGGTTGAAAGGATTGAGCAAAACTGGCATACAAAGAAATGGCCTGGATCGGTTGATAAACAATCCCCACTCGTGGACTAAATGCGGTGTCTGATTGGCTTGTTTCTACGTTTGTAATTCGATTCGTTTCGCGCTCCTCAAAGAAATCCACCCGTCCGCCTAAAAGAAGCTTCAAGTTCTCTGCAAGGGTAATTTGATCTTGGAGATAAATGCCAAGCGTATCTCTGGTTGTGAACCTGCTTCTATTAGGAACACCAGTAGAAACGATGGTTTGATCATAGACTGGGCTGAAGATATCTACTGGAGCAGCGGGAATTTCATCTTCATAGCTGCTATCAACTGTAAATCGATTCAAGCTAAACCCAACCAGGAGTTGATGATTGATTGAGCCAGTGTTGAATTTACCTAGTAAGTTGGTATCTAAATAGTAGGTGTCGTAAAATTGACTGCCAATAACACCGAGTCGATTCAACGTACGATTATCAGCCTCTAGACTAGTGGGGAAAAAATAAGGTTTTCCATCTCGATCATCGTCATCGTAAAACTGATAACGGAATGCATTTCGCAACTTCCAGTTTTCATTGAATTGATGCTCTAAGCGATACCCGACGTTACCAACGATGGTTAGGTTATCTGTTACTGGTCCTGTTGAGTTAAAACTACGGCGTACTTTTCCATTAGGGTTTGGTAGTATAGTACCCACTGCTGGCGGTCCGTCAGGTTGCTGTCCATTTCTTTCCATTCTAGTAATATCACCCTCTATAAGTAGGTCTGTATTTTTACCCAGGTTCAAGCTCAAACTGGGAGCAATGGAGATCTGTGTAAACTCGTTAAAATCAACAAAAGTCTCATTACTTCGATAAGCAGTATTAAAGCGATAGAGAGCAGTTTTAGAATCATTTAAAGGTCCAGAGAAATCGATTGTCCCCTGATAGTCATTAAAACTACCAATCGTTGCACTGACTTCGTAAAACGGATCGCGCAGTGGCTGTTTAGTCACATAGTTAATAATTCCACCCAGACCACCGTATAAAATTTCTCCATACAAGACGGAAGCTGGACCCTTCAACACTTCTAGCCTTTCCACATTGATAAAGATACCATCACTAGTGATGCTACCAGGTAGTCCATTTACAAGAGCGTTGCCATAATTTGCAAAGCCTCGAATAGTAAAAACGTCTCTACTTCCAGCTGCGGTAGAAATTGAGGTGACACCGCTAACATTTTCCAATCCATCTGTGATGCTTCTGGCTTGACGATCTTGCAGCACTTGTTGCGGTACCACCTGAATCGACTGGGGAATATCCCGCAATGGCGTATCTGTTCTCGTTCCCACTGAGGTATCTGGTACGCGATAGCTGTCTTGCTCTCCTGTCACCACTAACTCAATTAGTTCATCCTGCTGCGCTGCGGGTGTTTCTTCGGGTTTCTCTGTTGCTGGCTTTTCTTCAGTTTGTGGTGTTTCCGGTTGCTGTGCAGATGTTGTTGTAGATACGACTGCAAAAATCAACCCCTCATCCCCATCAAATAACTCAATCGCAGGTAAAGCCTTCTCGCCAACTACGGTTACCCGCACGGTATTTGCGTCAATATTCGTAACTGTTATCTGAGTAATTCCCTCCAGGGGTTTTTCTGATTTAAACGTGAAAGCATCACCATTCGATAAACGCAACTGTCCACCGATGACATCGACAATAAAATTATTACCCGTACTACGATTGGCGACTTGCAGTTTATCACCCCGGACTGTCTCTAAAATTACCTCCACACCTTTATCTGTGGGATTTGTCTTGACTCCGGTAATTAGTACAATTGATTGAGTATCAGGAGTTGGTGATTGCGACAGTAAATCTTTGATACTAGTAGCTGGAAACTCGGTTTCGCGGAGTGTTTTAATTCTTGTGATAACTGTATCCTGCTCTTTTTTTGATGCTAATGCCTGTTCAGGTTGAGCAAGTATACCACCGATGATCCCGGCTGCACTCACTACCAACCAGAGATAAATCTTAAGCGATCGCCAACTTTTCATACCACTCCCTACACAACCAACAATACTACTTATTGCGTATATTTCTTAATTGCAATAAACCAAAGTGTAGAAGAATACAGTTAGTCGAGTCTATCCCAAAACAGCATTTATAGTCCCAAAACAAGATTTTTGCCCAAACAACATTCTTTTGGTGTGATACCAAACTTGCGTTTAAACGCAGCTGCGAAATGTCCTAAATGAGAGTAGCCCACAATGTTAGCAACTTCCGCAACCGTTAAATCACTATTCTGTAGCAGGTGATGGGCTTGTTCCATACGCTGATTCGTCAAATAACTAAACACAGTTGTTCCAAACTGCATCTGAAACCCTTTTTGCAGGGTAGTCTCACTCACACCTACCTGTTTTGCCAACTCTGATAACAAGGGTGGATTCTCTAAACGTGCTTGTAAAATTTCTTTAGCATAATGAATTTTGGCAATAGTGTCTCTTTTTAATCGTGGTGATAATTGCGTGAGCTTACTATCTGGCAAAAAAGGAGCTAACTGCAAAGCCATCAATTCTATGACCTTACCCTGCAAATACATCCGCTTGACTATTCCCTGATAAGGACAGTTAATCATTTGCAGCACCACATCTTGAATTGCTGGATTAGTTTTGGAATGAATTAATGTTTGCCAATCGCTTTCTTTTGCCAAAAATTCCAACTGAGGTAGCATTTCTCCATCTTTTCCAGGAAAAAAAGTCCTTAGCAACTGGGGTGGCATTTCTATGTCAACACCCATCATCCTTTGGGAATGGCGATAATATGTATCATATTTTTGTTGAACTCCACTACCAGAAATAAATGTAGGTCCTCCCCTAACCTGCTCACCAGTATCTGTATACATCCCTGAAGCTAAAGCACCAAACTGGAGAGGATGATTACTTACAGGGACTTTCATTATTGTGTCGTGCTTATATTTTTTATCAATAATAGCTAATGTAAGTTCAGGATACACTTCAATTTTTCGATAGTAACCTTTACCGAGCTGTTTGGGTATTTCCTCAAGATACTCATATACTTCTAAAGCTGGGTAGTAGGTGCTACTTTCCTTGTTTGCCTCCAAAAGTTCATCGTAGTCTTTGATTGTTAAGGTGATTGTCATCGCTAGCGATTGTCAAACTTTAATGAAAATTAGTCTCAATAATTTTACCATTAAGTTGAGTGAGGGCAAGGTTTGAGAGCGAAAACGAGGGTGGATTAGCGTAGAGGCAAATTTTACGCTTCGGTTATTTTACAGACTACATCGCAACCTCATCATGGTCAGGTACAGTCTTTTCCAAATTTCGTAGCAACGGAACATTAAACCCAGCTAACCCTACCAAAAACATACATATCGAGCAAATTACGTACAACATCGCGATTCCCCCACCAGTACCAGTCCCAAATATTTCTCCCAAAATACCCACAAGGCTACCTCCCTGACTAAATGCAGGTATAAACACCTTATCTGCTAAAGGTCCTGCAATCAAAGCCGAAACTGCTGAAGCTAATTGCAGCAGCAAAGATCGTGTAGCAAAAATCCGTCCTTGTACCTTGGGAGCAACTTTAGCTAACCAAATCGCATTATCTGCACTACCACTGGTAGTAAAACTCAAAGAAAATAGAAATTGTATGGGAATCCATACCCAGATAGTTCGACCCAAACCAAATACTATTTTCAGTAATCCAATACTTATCATCCCCAGTAAAATACCCCTAATTTTGTTTTTAAAGCCTCTCCATTTATTAACAATTAATGCTCCTATTACACCACCAAAGCCAGCTGATGTAATTAAGTTACCCAGAACTAAAGTATCATCACCGGTACGTGCGAGAATCATTGGTATGTAAAGTGAAGCTCCAAGGTCGTGGGCAAACATAAATAATAAGTTAGCTACCAACAGAAATAGAAGACTTTTATTAGTATTTAAGTAACGTAATCCATACCCGATATCTTGCCAAAAATTTTCCTGACTCTCTTCTGTTTGCACTGGTTGGGGTATCGGTATCAAAAAGATACTAGAAATGGCGACTAAAAAAGTGGAAATATCAATTAACCAAATACCAACTAGTCCAATTAATTTATAAAAATATCCTGCTAAAGCAGGTGCGATCATAATTGCACTATGACTGGATAAGAAATCAAGACTACTAGCGCGATCGTAGTGTTGCTTGGGTATCATTAATGATACTGATGCGGAATATGCCAGATATTGAAATTGACCAAAAGTACCGACTAAAGCTGCTGCCACATAAAGATGCCAAATTTGTAAATATTTATTGATATATAAAAAGAGGAGAACAATTGTTGTGAGAACGGCAACAGTGTCACCTAGCATTATCAATAGTTTCCGATTCAAACGGTCTACAATTACACCACTAATAGGGGTAATAATAAGACTGGGAAGTAAACTGAAAAAACCTACCAGCGCGAGAGTTGTTGCTTTACCAGTAATTGACCATACCCAGATTTGCAAAGCAATGGCGGTCATTTGGCTACCAATCCCAGAAACGAGTTGACCTAGCCATATAATAAGGAAATTTCGCAAACTGCTACTGATTGGTTGTTTCGACATTAATCTTATTTGGTTTTAGGGAAAATTTATATAGCTTTTAACTGCTACCTACAAATAGCTGATTATCTTTGTTGTTAGCCTAATTTGCGTGTAATCAAAGTTAGCTGATGCTGCTGATTAAACTGAAGTTCCCCCGTGCAAGTGTGCTACAAATGCCTGAATTCCTTGCTGCATAGTAAATCCAGACTTTAAACCCCGAAATACTGTACCCATGTAGGTTATGGATTAAATTGCTACTTCATATTTGATGATTTCTGTCTCAGTAAAAATGGAAGTATTTTCATGTTTGGCTGTGTCAAAACCGACATTGGAGACTGATATAAACAACACATCTATATCCAGCTTTACAGTATCAGCTAGCTGGCAACTTGAATTTTATCTGCTGCAACCTCGTCAGAATCAGTAGTCATAGATACTTCCCTCCAAGCATCCAATTCTGCTTTCATAAACTTCAATGCACCTTCAATCACTTCTACTGTATCTGATCCCAGTGCCAATCTCATTGGTGGGTTATCACTATCAACGGCTTTAATCATGGCTAGAGCAGCTTTTCTAGGGTCACCAAGTGCATTTAAATCGTGATCCCACATATCTTGACGCATATTTCCAATTGATACTTCATAATCCTCAATTTGAGTATCATTTACGACAACAGAACGTTTGATAAAATCAGTACGAAAAGCACCAGGTTCAACAATAGTAACCTTAATACCGAATGAAGCTACTTCACTCGCCAAACTTCCAGAAATTCCTTCTATTGCAAGTTTACTACTGTTGTAGAATCCCCAAGCATTAGCAGTACTAAAGCAACCTATTGATGAAATATTAAGGATATGACCACTGCGTTGCTGTCGCATATAAGGTAATACTGTCCGTTGCATGTCTAAAACACCAAAAAAGTTTGTTTCAAATAGACGACGAACCTCCTCATCGCTAACTTCCTCAATAGCTCCAATAGTTGACACTCCGGCATTATTGACAAGTACATCAATGCGTCCATATTGAGCAGTTGCCTGCTTCACTGCTTCTCGCACTTCTTCGGGTTTCGCGACATCAAGTTGCACTGCGATGGCACGGTCTGGGTATTTTGCAGCTAAATCTTCAACTTTCTGGGGATTTCGTGCTGTTAAAACCACTACTTCACCCTTTTCTAGCACCACTTCAGCTAAAGCTCGACCAAGACCACTTGAAGTACCGGTAATAAACCACACCCGTTCTTGTTGATTAAAGGATGTAACCATGAAAAATCTCCATTAAGTAATACAAAATAGTGAAATAGTTATGCTTCCACTTCATTCATAACTGAGAAATGAAAATTATTTTCAAATACTTTGTACCTTCTAAGTCAACTTCTCCACTTCCGGCCATGAATGTAATTAATTCTTGACCAAATATATAACTAATAATTGTAATGAAAAAATGTTTAAACTTTAATTTAATCAAATTATCTTGAAGGATTTCGTTGGTAATTTGAGATTGTTTTTTTGAAGTCATTTATTTACTATTAATACTTAAAAAGATTGTCATAGAAATACTGGTGGGTTACTAGCCTTTTATACAATGCATACAATTTCCACTGCCACGGCGATCGCACTACAAAATATTGTCTTCTAGGCTTACGAGCTTCTAGAGCCTTTAATATAGCTGCTGTAACTCTTTCAGGTGGTAAACCTGTGATGCGATTTCCCTCTACAGATCCTTCTATACATACTTGGAAATTATTGCCATAGATAGCTTTCATTTCGGGTGACATATTAGCTAACACTTTTTTACCATCAGCTTCTACTTTGTCAGCCTGCTCTAGAGTAATTATTCCCTCTGGCAATATAGACAATACTTCAATTCCACTGGAACGTAGCTCCATTCGTAAAGAATCTGTGATTGCCTCAATTGCAATTTTTGAAGTAGATAAAAGCGACCTATACGGTATAGCATATCTACCACAAGTTGCACTAATATTAATAATTCTACCTTTAGCCTTTCGTAGCATTGGTAAGAAGGCTTGTGTGACAGCTATTTGACCTGTAACATTGATTTCAAAATTCCGTCTTATATCATCTATCGGTATACATTCTAATGGTCCGTCAAACCCAGTATATGCATTATTTATTAACGCAAATAATCCCTCATCACCAATTGCCAATGAGACAAATTCTGAACAGGATTTTATCTCTTGGGCTTTTGTGATGTCCATGATAATCGGTGTTAAATTTCCAGATGCAGCTTGCTTAATAGACTCCACATCTTTTTCTGTGCGAACTCCTGCAAATACTCGATATCCTTCCTCGGTAAGTTTAAGTGCGATCGCTCGACCGATACCTGTGGATGTTCCTGTGATAACGACCGCACCTTTATTAATCATGGTCATATTGATTTCCCCAATAATGAAATATACTTTTAACAAGCAAGCAGATTCTTCTTAATCTGCTGCCATAATAGCTATCTGAGTGTTTTCACTTTTGAAGTAGGACTATAAATTTTACTCACGTGACTTTCCTTGACGTTGACGAAGACCACGCTTGACCATCTTTACACCACTTGCAGGATAACAAATCAAACCTCCATATTTAGGGCGCTCTGGGCGTTGGCTGACTAGTTCTAATTCATAACGTGAAAGAATAGTTGCTAATATAAGTTTCATTTCAAATAAGGCAAAAGTTGCGCCGATACACACACGAGAACCACCTCCGAAGGGTAAAAACTCATAGGGAGAGAACTGTTTTTCTAAAAAGCGTTCTGGCTGAAATTCTTTTGGCTGAGGATATAAATCTTCACGCTGATGTGTTGAATAAATATTAGCAATAAGCACTGTTCCTGGATTTAACTTGTAGCCCATCACCTCGACGGTTGATTCTACTAACCTGGGAAATGCAAATAACTGAGTTGGATAAATTCGCAAAACTTCGTTACAAACCGCATTCAAGTATGGTAGTGCAAAAATGCTCATGGGGTCTAGGTTGTCACCAAGACTTTCGAGTTCTGATAGCAAGCGCGATCGCACAGTAGGTAAACGGTGAATCCAGTACAGAGCCCAAGTGATCGCAGTTGCTGAAGCATCAGCAACTGCAAATATAGGAGATAATAAGAGATCACGCACTTCTTCATTGCTTAATAGTTGGCCTGTCTCATCTTCAGCAAATATAAGATCACAAAGCATATCGGTGCGTGAAAAGTCTAATTGATTGCGACGTTCTTCAACCTCAAACAACAGTAATTGGAAAAGTTCTTGTCGAAGGTAAAGATTATAACCATGTGGACTCCACCGACCTAAATCTCTTTCTCCAAAAATAGTGAGCAGAATTTTATCTATTAGTGATTGTACATTTAATCTCAAAATGGAGGTAAATAAATGCTTAATTTTTTCATGACGTTCTCCCTTATCTAAACCCATGATAACTTCTATACCAACTTTTAAGGTAATATCTTCAATTGTTGGGTATGCGATGAAAGGTTTTCCAACTTTCTTCTGACCAATAATCTTTTCTGTTAGTTCGCAGATATGTTTTCCACAGGCTTGCATCCGTACTCCATGAAAAGTCTGCATTAATATTTTGCGTCGATTTTTGTGAATTAAACCATCAAGTTGGAGAACTCCTTGATTTCCTGTCATCAAAGCAAAACCCAGGTTCAACTCACCCCTAGCTGCAATTTCCTTAGTGTTTGTGAAAATCTCTTTTATTCCTGAAGGATTGCTGACATAAATTGTTGGTGTGGAACCAAACATGAGAGTGACAATATCACCATAACGTTTGGAAATCGCATCCATATAATTAAAGGGATTAGACTCGAATTGCAGACCTATTAACCAAGAAGGAGTTTTTGGTTCTGGGGGTAGCTGCATAATGTTTTTACTCCCATTATCAATTTAGATTGCACACAGCATTATCGATACATCTTTTCAACTGTTTAGTTAAATCTTGGATATGAGGTTCAACGAAAATCGAGAAATGATCCCCTGGAAGATCAATAGTTTGAATGGGTTGACTAGAACATTTACCCCAACCTAATAGAGGGTCACTACTAGACCATTCTGGATTATCAAAGTCATGAATTATCTCCTCACTAGCTCGAAATATAGTTATGGATTGAGGATAAACTTGGGGAACATAGTTTCGCATCGCTTGAACATGCAGTTTGAAAAGTTTGTAATAACTGAGAAAATCTTGAATTTCTGCATTACTGAAGATAAAATCCGCCTTTCTATTAATCAAATTTAATTTCTCTGTTAATGGCAAATCTCGAAGTTCTTCAAAAGGCACTGAAAAATCCACATCACTGTCAGTTTTCATTGATTCAGCGATACGAAGCAAAAACTTAGCATCGTCATCATCTGTAGGTTCAATTATTGTTTCTGGTAATATGGCATCAATGACAACTAATAAACCAACGGTGTCGCCCTGATTGTGTAATTGTCTTGCCATTTCAAAGGCTAATACACCACCATAACAATGACCACCTAGAAGATAGGGACTATTAGGTTGCACTTTACGAATTTCTTGCAGGTAGCGAGTTGCTGTTTCTTCTACCGAAATAACTTCGGGTCTATCTTGTTCTAACCTATCTTCCAAAGCATAAAATGGATAATCTTCACCCAGCCTTTTGGATATATTAAAGTATGGACTAATATTCCCACCAGCACCATGTATGCAAAAGAAAGGTATCTTGTCACCTGAAGAGTTAATTGCTACTAGATGAGAATTAGGACTTTTACGAGATGGTTGACTTACAATTGCAGCTAGTTTTTCAATAGTTGGGTTTTCAAAAAGAATAGATAAAGGAAGATTATGTTCAAATTTATCATAAATTTGAGCCATTAAGCGAATAGCTAAAAATGAGTGGCCGCCTAAGTCAAAAAAGTTATCCGTAACTCCAATATGACTAGTATTGAGCAGATTTTCCCAAGTTTTTGCTAAAGCTAATTCTGTAAAATTTCGAGGAGCGACAAAGGATTTATTTGTATTTAGCTGGATAACCTCACTACTGGGCAATGCACACTTATCTACTTTTCCATTAGGTGTAAGCGGAAGTTTATCAAGTACAATAAAAGCAGATGGCAACATATAATTAGGCAGCTTCTGCTGCAAATAGGATAATAGTTGTGTATTAATATCCTGCTTATCTGTGACAAAATAGGCAATCAAACGTTGATTCTCTTGAGCATCATCGCTAGCAATTACAACAGATTCTTGTATGTCTGGATGTTGTGCAATCGCAGTTGCAATTTCACCTAATTCTACCCGAAAGCCCCTGATTTTTACTTGCTCATCATGGCGACCCAAATATTCCAGGTTACCATCTTGGAGGTATCGAACTAAATCGCCTGTTTTATAAAGTTTATTTCCGGGTATAAAGGGATTATCAATGAATCTCTCTTGAGTTAATTCTGGGCGATGTAAATAACCCTTTGCTAATCCATCACCACCAATATAAAGTTCACCGATAACTCCTACAGGTGTTGGCTGTAAATCGCGATTTAACACATAAACTTGAGTATTTTCAATCGGACAACCGATGGGGACACTGTTTGCTTGATTATGTAATAAACTGGTGTCGTAGTAAGTAGCATTAGCGGAAACTTCCGATGAGCCATAAAGGTTGATCAGTTTTGCTGAGGGCATTAATTCTCGGAAAGTTTCAACTAACTTAACAGAGAGTGTTTCTCCGCTAGTTATCCAGAATTTTAAGTGTGATAATTTATTAACTAGATGACTATAATTATCTAAAAGCAAGCGCAGTAATGAGGGTACAAATATGATACGAGTTACTTTGTGACGCGCTAGGGTTTCTATAAATAATTGCGGATCTAGGATAGTTGCATTGCTGATAATTACTGTAGGAATTCCTCTAAGTAAAGGAGCAAAAATTTCCCAAACAGAATCTACAAAACTAATAGCTGTTTTCTGACAACAAACTTCTTCTGGAGTAAAAGGATAGGTTTTCCATAACCAGTGTAAGCCGTTGACTGTACCGCGATGAATGCTAAGAACGCCTTTAGGTGTTCCAGTTGAACCAGAAGTATAGATAATATAGGCGAGATGATCAGATGAAGAGATGTTAATGGGATTTTCTGAACTTTCTTGAGCAATTTCGTCCTTGTGGATATCTAAACAAACGGTTTTAGCCGCAGATAATGATAGTTTTTCTAATATCTCTTGCTTGGTAATTAACAGCGATGCTTGGGAATCCCAAAGCATAAAATTCAGACGTTCTACTGGATAACTTGGGTCAAGGGGAATGTATGCACCACCAGCTTTAAGAATAGCTAAAATTCCCACTACCATATCTAGGTCGCGTTCCAAGCATAGAGCAACCAGTGTTTCTTTTGTTACACCTTGTTTTTGTAAATAATGTGCAAGTTGATTAACTCTATAGTTAAGTTGACGATAAGTTAGTTCCTCAGACTCGCTAATTAGTGCTAAATGATCAGGCGTTAGCTCAACTTGTTGTTCAAATAATTGATGCAGAGATGTATCTTGAGGATAATTTGCATGAGTTTGATTAAACTTAAATAATAGTTGCTCTTGCTCAGAAGCAGTTAGTAGCGAGAATTCACTGAGGCGTTGCTCTGGATTTGCAACGATATTTTCTAATAAAGTTTGGAAATTATTTATAAATTGGGTAATAGTTGCTGAATCGAAAATATCTGTATTGTATTCCAAACATCCTGTTAACCCTTCTTCGGATTCAGACATCGACAGAAAAATATCTAGTTGAGCTGTACCACTATCAAAATCCAAAGTACGCAAGGTTAATCCAGACACTTCTTGCACAGAGGTTGGAGTATTTTGCAGGACAAACATCACCTCATAAAGTGGATTTCGGCTTAAGTCGCGTTCGGGTTGTAATTCTTTTACAAGCATCTCAAAAGGCAAATCTTGATGTGCATAAACATCAAGAGTCACCTCACGTACTCGATGTAAAAGTTCGCAGAAACTGGGATTACCACTGAGGTTATTACGTAATACCAAAGTATTAACAAACAAACCCAGCATTCCTTCTAATTCTGCACGGTTACGATTAGCAATCGGAGAACCAATTAAAATATCTTCTTGGTCTGTGTAGCGGTATAGTAATACGTTAAATGCTGCCAGCATACTCATAAAGAGAGTGGCATCTTCTCGCTGGCTTAATTGTCTGAGTGCATTAGTTAAGGTTGTAGAGAATGTAAAATATTCTTTAGCACCAGCAAAAGTCGTGACGGTAGGTCGTGGACGGTCTGTGGGTAGTTGTAGTACAGGTAACTCACCCTGAAGTTGTTGCTTCCAATAATTTAATTGGTCTGCGAGGAATTTACCTTGGATGCGATCGCGTTGCCAAACTGCAAAATCTGCATACTGAATCGGCAGTTCAGATAAGTCAGAAGGTTGATTTGTCGAGAAAGCAGCGTATAGCGTTGACAACTCCCGCAGAAACACACCACAAGACCATCCATCTGTGATAATGTGGTGCATGGTTACAAGTAAAATGTGTTCCTCTTCGCTTAAGCGCAGTAATGTTGCTCTGACTAAAAGTCCTTTAGCTAAATCAAACAGTTTTGTTGCTTCCTTAGCTACAAGTTGTTTAACTTCTCCTTCCCAATTTTTAACAGACAAATGTTCAAGGTTAATAATGGGTAAATCCCAATAAAATTGGGTTTTTATTTCTTGTACTGGCTCTCCATCTACAAGTGTAAAATTTGTCCGCCATACTTCATGACGCTTGAGAATTTCATTTAGGCTTTGCTGAAGTGCTGTAATATTCAGATTTCCTTGTATATGAAAAGCGGTCAGAATATTGTAGAAAGAACTTCCATGATAAAGCTGGTCAATAAACCATAGTCTTTGTTGAGAGAAAGATAAGGGAATATTTTTATGGTCTTGACGTTTGGGAATAATATCAGCTTTAATTTTTCCTCCCTTCCATTTTTCTAGAAGGGCTTTTTTTGCTGGTGATAAATTAGAGTATTGTTTATCCATAAATTGTACCTATAGCAATCCTAAATTTCTCAGATTAGATTGCGTGCGTGAACTATATAAAAATCCCAAATACTTGTAAAAGTCTATGTTATAGAAATGCATAAATCTAAGATGTTTACGAAGCGACATATTGCGTCTCTACATTCACAATTACGTGAGCTACTGCTTCAGACAAACAAAGCAAGCCATAGCATCATCATCTGATCCAAAATCTTTGAGCCTATAGTGATTAATATCCGTGAAACCCACTTTCTCAAGAGCCGCTTCTACTTCTGATAAAAAGAAATCCCTTCTCAGCCAAATAGTATCGAAACGCTTCCAAATATTTTCTATTAACTCAAATCCGGTGACTTTAATTTCCCAAATTCTTTCTTCTGGTTTATAATTAAATATCTCAATCATGGCACATTCGTCATTAACATTAACATGGTCGAAAATTGGTGGAGCAATTTCATGGAACCAATCTGTTAATGGTATTGTGAATACAAATAGTCCATTATCTCGCAGTGCTGTATATACGTTTCGGAAGACAGATGTTAATTCTTCAGCATTTAAGATAAAGAGTAGAACAATATGCGACAAAACTGCATCAAAAGTAGGTGGCAGTTCAAATTTACGTATATCACTAAGAATAAATTCACTCTCAGGTGAGTTTATTTGAGCATAACGCAACAGTTCTTTAGAAGCATCCATTCCAGTCGTATGATACCCCCTAAGATAAAGCTGTTGTAGCAATTTTCCTGAACCACAACCCAGATCGAGAATACGCGCTCCCTTTGGGAAATGTTGTAAAACTAAGTGTTCTAAAAGAGGTATTATCCCTTCTACTATTTCTTCGTCTGTACTCTTCAATTCGTTCTGCATCCGGGCAAAAGGTTCATAATTTGGGATAGGACTGAGTAGAGACATAAACTATTTTTCCTGTTTCAAAGTAAGGTTTAAAATTGAACAATTCAAGAATTATCTGCAATGTTAGCTAAAAAAGATTCTGCTTCTTCTTCAGATAACCCTTCAATTTTTTCCACAAGAAGTTGTTCAATCATTTCTGCTTGTTTGGCTGGTATCATTGCTTCTAATAAAAGGTCACGCAGTGGTAAGTCTACAGGAAATTTGGCTCGCAAGCGAGAAACTAATTGAGTTGCAATCAGGGAGTCTCCCCCAAATTCATAGAAATTATCGTAAATACCCACTTCTGCAATCCCAAGTACCTCTTGCCATATTTCTGTAATTTGTTTTTGCAACTCATTTGTGGGAGTAACATAGGAATTACTAAGGCTAGGTCGAGAGTAGCGTGATGATAAATCTAATTGATGAGTAGAGTTTGAATTTGTAAGAGAGTCGAGATTAAATGTATGATTTTTTCTAGCATTAATATCTGTTGTAGAAATAATAACTTGAGTTCCTTCACTTAAAGAAAATATTCGTTTCAATACTTCTACGGTTTCTCTTGGGGTAATAGCTAATTCCGATCCAGATACTTGCTCCAGTGTTGTTTGTTTCTGGTTTGAATTCAGTTGCAATTTATCCAAATTTATAATATACCACGGCAAAGAATTATTCCGAATATTCCGATTACGTCGGTTAGTAAAAGTATCTATAAATTGATTACTTGCTGAATATAAGCTTAATCCAAATCCTGCTAAAATAGAAGATAAAGAAGAAAAAATGATACAAAAATCTAACTTTATATTTTGTAAGGCTTGTTCTAATACTGTAATCTTACGACGTTGTAATTCTAAAAGATTTTCTAATTCTATTTGATTAATTTCTGGAATGGAAGCAAATATATGTTCGCGCTTTATTCCAGTTGAATAAATGACACCGTTAATTTGTCTAATATGTTCAGATGCAAGACTTTGATGCATTTGCTCATAATTAGTTGTATCTGCACACATGACCAAAATTTTTGCACCTAATTTCTCTAATGCTATAAATTGTTGAATTTTGCAACTCACTTCATCATCTTGAGTATGAGTTTCCAGCCATTGTGAGAAATCATCTTTTTCTGGGAATGTAGAATCCTCAATAAATATGAGTTTTGCTTGGAAAGTTTTTGTTAAGTATTCCGCAAGAACAACTTCAATACTTTCTAAACCACCAGGAAACAGGTAAACACCCTGTTTTCTTAAAGGTATTTTGTCTTCAGCTATTGCTTGCAAGTGAACTGGTTCAAAAGTTTGTACCCAACGGTAGCGATCGCGATAAGCAACTACCATGTCTGAGGATACAGCGGTTAACTCATCCAAAAGTTTGCCAATAATGTTAACCTCGTCTGTGCGGTTAGTTAAAGCAACATCAATACATCGACAGGTAATATTAGGATACTCTTGAGGGATGACTTTACATAAACCTAATATGGCTGCCTTCTCTGGGTCTAGTTTTTCGTTCCCATTAACCTCTTGGATGTTGTTGGATACAACCCAAAGTTGTAAGCGATCGCGATCGCTAATTTTCAGATCACTAAGACTCTGCGTTAAAAATAGTAAACTGTTAAATTCTAAATAATTCCCTGGTTGACGATTTTCAAGATGACTTACGCTCCATAAATAAGCAATTTGTTCAGGGTTTTGACCTAATGACATTAATTCTCTAAGCAAGGTATCATAGTCTTTAATTTTGCATGGGTTAATTGTATAAACACCCTCGCTTAGTTTACTAAACTGCTCTCCTTGTTGAACAGCAATGATATTTTTATCTTGATTTTTCAACGCATCAATTAGTTGTTCACTTATTCCAAAATCATCTACAAAAAACAGCCATCTTTTTTGTGTTGATTTTATTTGATCTGAGGATGAATGAGGTAGCAAAGAGCGCTTCCATGAAGGAAGATAAAACCAGTTAGCAATATCTTGTTTATTATCTAATGTTGTTGGTTTTATATTTACAGAAGGGGATAGAGATTTCGCATCAATCCAGTAGCGTTGTCGCTCAAAAGGATAAGTAGGTAAAGGCAAACGATGACGCTTCTCATGAACATAAAATCCCGACCAATCAATTTCTACACCCCCAAGCCACAACCGACCTAATGTTTGTAATAAAAAACTAATATCAGATAGTTGCTCCTTAACATGGCGTAAAGAAGTCAATACCTGTTGTTTAGTATTTTGCTCTAAATGCTGTGTGGTTAATGTGCTTAAAGTCCGCCCAGGTCCGATTTCGAGAAAAACACCTTCAAATTGCTTGATTAGTTGCGATATGCCATCTGAAAATCTCACAGTATGTCGTAAATGTTGACACCAATAATCAGGATCTTTAGCTTGTTGTTGAGTAATCCAACTACCAGTGATATTGGAAATAAAACCTATACGTGGTGGATTGAGTTTAACTGTTTTAATCGCCTCACCAAATGCTGACAATATCGGTTCCATCATCACCGAATGAAACGCATGAGATGTATGCAACTGACGACATTCAACTTCAATTGAAGATAATTGTTTTTGTAGGGTTGCAACAGCTTCATTTGTTCCAGAAACAACGCATGAAGATGAGCTGTTAATCACTGCAATTTGTAGAGACTCTCGATATAACTCGTTTCCAGAAACTAACAGTTGCACATCTTTTTCTGGAAGTCTAATTGCCAGCATACTTCCTGGGGGTACTTGTTGCATTAACTGTCCCCTTTTTGCCACAATTTTGAGCGCATCTTCCAAAGAAAATACACCTGCGATTGTTGCAGCGACATATTCACCGATACTATGACCAATCATTGCTTCTGGACGCACTCCCCAAGACATGAATAACTGAGCTAGGGCGTACTCTGTAACGAATAAGGCGCTTTGGGTGAAGGCTGTTTGTTGCAGTTGATTGGAAGCGGTTTCTGTTTCTTTTGGGTTGAGATAGAGTAAGGAGCGGATATCAAGACCGAGGTAGGGTTGCAAAATAAGGGCACAAGTATCTACGTGTTTTTTATATGTTGGTTCTACTTCATAGAGTTCTCGACCCATGTTTGCATATTGTGACCCTTGTCCTGAAAACATGAAGATCACTGGACAGTGACCTGGCTGACGTTGGTGACTAAAAATGTGCTGTGGATTTTGGCTGTTGAGTGATATGACTGCATCATTTTGGTCATTGCAAATCACGATGCGGCGATGATCAAAAGCTTGACGACCGACTTGTAGGGTGTAAGCTACATCTGCTAAAGGAACACTGGGATTTTGCTCTAAATAATCACGCAGTTGAACTGTTGCAATCTCTAATGCTGTGCTGGTTTTGGCTGAGAGCAGTAACAATTGCCAAGGGCGCGAGGGACTCGATGCTTCAATGACTGGAGCTTCTTCCAAAATCACATGGGCATTAGTTCCGCCTATGCCAAATGAACTGACACCTGCTCTGCGGGGTGTGCCGTTGCTTTTCCACTCGCTAAGTTTAGTATTGACGTAAAACGGGCTATTGGTAAAGTCTATCTCCGGGTTGGGTTTTTCAAAGTGTAACGAAGGTGGTATTTGTTTGTGTTTTAATGCCAGAACTGTTTTGATTAATCCTGTCACACCTGCTGCTATGTTTAAATGTCCGACATTGGTTTTTACTGATGCGATCACACAAAATTGCTTTTGTTTGGTGGGTGCAAATACTTTTTTCAAGGCACTAATTTCAATCGGATCTCCCAACTGTGTACCAGTTCCATGAGTTTCGATGTAAGTGATTGTTTCAGGAGTAACAGAGGCGATCGCCTGTGCTTCGGCAATCACCTCAGCTTGACCAGCCACACTAGGAGCTGTGTAACCGACCTTAGCAGCACCATCGTTATTAATAGCTGAACCCTTGATTACTGCGTAAATAAAGTCACCATCAGCAATGGCATCTTCTAATCTCTTGAGGACGACAAGACCCACTCCATCCCCGAAAATAGTTCCTTGGGAACTGGCATCAAAAGCTCGACAGTGACCATCGGGAGAAGTGATACCCCCTTGTTGATAGAAATAACCTTCCTTTTGCAGAGATGTGATACAAATACCACCTGCTAAAGCCATGTCGCACTCGTAGTTTAGCAATCCTTGACACGCTGAGTGAACGGCTACCAATGACGTAGAGCAAGCAGTCTGAACGTTGATACTTGGCCCTTTCAGGTTTAATTTATATGAAATTCTTGTTGCAGCAAAGTCCTGACTATTGCCATATATAATTGGAAGACCCATCGATTCAATTAGGTCAGTGTGGGAACTCAAATTGCTAAGAAAGTAAGAACTCATATTGGTTCCCACATAAACACCAGTCAAGCCTTTGCCGGAACAAGGATCATAACCAGCATTTTCCAATGCTTCCCAAGCACATTCAATCAGAATACGGTGTTGGGGATCTACAATTTCAGCTTCCCTTGGCGAGAAGTCGAAGAAGGAAGCGTCAAACATCTCAATATCTGAAATATTTGCACTAGCTTTTACATACTGAGGGTTACTCAGCCATGCAGGATCTACACCTGAAGCTTCTAATTCCTCATCACTGAAAAAAGAAATTGATTCTCGTCCTTCGCACAAATTTTTCCAAAATTCATCAACACTTTTGGCTCCTGGAAAACGACCAACCAGGCCAATTACAGCTATGCCTTTAAGAGAATTGTCCATTGCTTGATTAGACATTTATTTTCTCCTTTGCTTCATTAATTGTCGTTTTTCCTGCATAGCCGCTTCTTTTCTGCTGGCACGTTCATCAGCTTGTTGAAATATTGGTTCTTCAGTCTGCTTTCCACTGATATATTCAGCCAAGGTACTTATAGTTGAAAGTTCAAATAGGTCAGCAATTGATAAATTTTTATTTAATTCTTCGAGAATTCTACTGCGAACCTGGATTATTAATAGAGAATCTCCGCCTAATTCAAAGAAATTATCATAAAGTCCTACATTTTTTATCCCCAGAAGATCTTGCCAGATATTGGCAATTTTTTGCTCGACTTCATTACTAGGGACTACGTAGGAATTTGACAAATCGGGTCTGGAATGTAGTAATAAATTTGTTTTTTGACTCTCTGTCCGCTGTTGCAATGATTCCAAATTAATCCATTGATTAATTCTAACTTGAAGCTTTCCAGTAGAAACAACTATATGATTGAATCCATTGTGGTTTAAAATTCGTTTAACAGCTTTTATTCCTTCTTCCGGCTTCAGAACAAATTCTGTTAAATTTCCACCTACAGATGTGTTTTGTACATTTTTATTTGCGGCTTCAAGTTGCCAACCATCCCAACTGATACTACTCCATAAAGTTGGATAAATTTGATTGTGTCGATGCACAAAAATATCCATAAAAATATTAGCTGCTGAGTACGCAAAAAAACCTAAGCCTCCTAATATAGAGGATAGAGAAGATAGCAATAAACAAAAATCTATATTTTGATTTTTTAAGACATTCTCTAGTACTAAAACACCTTGTACTTTTGGTTTAAATTGTTGTTCACAATCAGATTTACTTAGATTTTCAATCGCTTCAATAGATTCGCCTTGAACAACTCCAGCAGCATGAATAACACCATTAAGCCGACCAAATTGCTGTTGAGCTTGAGCAATGACATTTTGCATTTGTTCAAGATTGCTCACATCAGCGGTCACTATTAAAACTTTTGCACCATTACTTTCTAATTCTTTAATTTTACGAATTTTACGACTAGTGCCATCAGTTTCGTCATGGGTAGTCAGCCATTGTTCCCACTCGTCTTTTTCGGGTAAAACCGAACGTCCTACCAATACTAGTTTTGCTTGCACACTTTGCGCCAAGTATTCTGCCAAAACCAGTCCAATACCTCCAAGTCCACCCGTAATTAAATAGACTCCTTTTTCTCTAAGTCGAGGATTTTCGATTTTAGGTTTCTCAAACCGCACAGGTTCAAAAGATTGCACCCAACGATTAAAACCTCGATAAGCAACAAGTTTTTCCGAATCAGAAACTTTCAGTTCCGCCAGCAATTGCTCTACAAGTTTTGCTTCCTGCCAACTGTCAATTTCTGGAAGTATAACATCAATACTACGACATTTTACATTTGAATATTCTTGAGGAATAACTTTAATCGGTCCAAGTAAAGTTGCTTTTTCAGGAGATATTTTTTCGTTCTCTACTACTGGGTGCAAGTTGTTAGAAATAACTAGAATTTGTAATTCATCAGCAGTTTCTTGTCTTCCCAGAGTCTGAGCCAGAAATAGAAGACTATAAAATCCTATTGATTGAGCTTTATCAATTGTTTCAAATGTTAATTCTTTGTCACTATTTGGTGTGGTATTCCATAAATGAACAATTGTTTTTGGTAAATTATTCTGTTTGCAAAGTTCTTGAATCAAAATATCATAATCCAGCTTATGGCCTGGATTGATGATATATTCACGCTCATTAAGTATGGTGAAAATTTTACCTATCCTAACAATAATTATGTCTTGATTTTGTATTTCTAATTCTTTGACTAATTTACTACCCAAGCCACACTCATCAACAAACACCAAAATACAAGATTTCTCAGATGCTAATTCTTGGTGTTCTATTTGTGCTGGGGGTAAAGAGGGTTTCCAAAAAGGAATATAAAACCAATCAGCAATATCAGGTTTTTTACTCAGTGATAATCGATGCTCGCTTTCCCCTTGCTTGTTAGGCTCAATCCAGTAACGTTGTCGTTCAAAAGGATAAGTAGGTAAAGGTAAACGATGACGCTTCTCATGAACATAAAATCCCAACCAATCTATTTCCACACCCCCAAGCCATAATCGCCCCAATGTCTGCAATAAAAAGTAAACATCCGATTGTTGCTCCTTAACATGGCGTAAAGAAGTCAATACCTGTTGCTTTGCATTTTTCTCTAAATGTTGTGTCGTTAACGTGCCTAAAGTTCGTCCTGGTCCCACCTCCAGAAAAACACCTTCAAATTGCTGTATTAATTGCGATATCCCATCTGAAAATCTCACCGTTTGTCGTAGATGTTGACACCAATAATCCGGATTTGTCGCTTGTTCTTGAGTAATCCAACTACCAGTCACATTGGAAATAAAGCGTATCTTGGGTGGATTGAGTTTGACTGTTTTAATCGCCTCAGCAAATGCTGACAATATCGGTTCCATCATCACCGAATGGAACGCATGAGATGTATGCAACTGACGACATTCAACTTCAATTGAAAATAATTGTTGTTCTAAGACTGCAACAGCGTCGTTTGTTCCCGATACGACACAGGAAGATGGGCTATTAATTACCGCAATTTGTAGAGATTCTGGAGCTAACTCGTTTCCGTTCAGTAGCAATTGTACATCTTTTTCTGGCAGTCTAATTGCCAGCATACTTCCTGGGGGTACTTGTTGCATTAACTGTCCCCTTTTTGCCACAATTTTGAGCGCATCTTCCAAAGAAAATACACCTGCGATTGTTGCAGCGACATATTCACCGATACTATGACCAATCATTGCTTCTGGACGCACTCCCCAAGACATGAATAACTGAGCTAGGGCGTACTCTGTAACGAATAAGGCGCTTTGGGTGAAGGCTGTTTGTTGCAGTTGATTGGAAGCGGTTTCTGTTTCTTTTGGGTTGAGATAGAGTAAGGAGCGGATATCAAGACCGAGGTAGGGTTGCAAAATAAGGGCACAAGTATCTACGTGTTTTTTATATGTTGGTTCTACTTCATAGAGTTCTCGACCCATGTTTGCATATTGTGACCCTTGTCCTGAAAACATGAAGATCACTGGACAGTGACCTGGCTGGCGTTGGTGACTAAAAATGTGCTGTGGATTTTGGCTGTCGAGGGATTTGATTGCATCATCAAGGGAGTGACAAATAATGATGCGACGATAGTCAAAAGCTCGCCGACCGACTTGTAGGGTGTAAGCTACATCTGGTAAGGGTCTATCGAGGTTTTGTTCTAAGTAATCACGCAGTTGGGCTATAGCACTATCTAAAGCGGTGCTGGTTTTAGCTGATACTGTTAATAATTGCCAAGGACGAGATGGATCGGAAGTTTTAATGGCTGGCGCTTCTTCCAAAATCACATGGGCATTAGTTCCACCAATACCGAAGGAACTCACACCTGCTCTGCGGGGTGTGCCGTTGCTTTTCCACTCAGTAAGTTTAGTGTTGACGTAAAACGGGCTATTGGCGAAGTCTATCTGTGGATTTGGCTTTTCAAAATGCAAGCTAGGAGGTATTTGTTTATGCTTTAATGCCAGGACTGTTTTGATTAATCCTGTTACACCCGCTGCTGTATCCAAATGCCCAACATTGGTTTTAACTGAACCAATCGCACAAAATCCTTTTTTATTGGTGCTAGCGTGAAAAGCTTGTGTGAGAGCCTTAATTTCAATCGGGTCTCCTAAAATGGTTCCTGTACCGTGCGTTTCTACATAACTAATAGTCTCAGGATCGACACCCGCTAAGGCTAAAGCCTCTAAAATAACTCCTCTTTGACCATCAACACTAGGGGCTGTATATCCAACCTTTAAAGAACCATCATTATTAACAGCTGAACCCTTAATTACTGCATGAATATAGTCACCATCAACAATAGCATCCTCTAATCTTTTCAAAACCACCACACCTAAACCATTGCCACCAACTGTTCCCTGCGCTTGAGCGTCAAAAGCTCGGCAATGACCATCAGGAGATTGAATTCCTCCCTGTTGATAGCGGTAACCAGTTTTTTGCTGCGCTCCAACGGTTATACCACCAGCTAAAGTTATATCACTTTCACCATTAAGCAAACTTTGGCAGGCTAGATGAACAGCAACCAACGATGTGGAACAAGCAGTTTGAATATTGATACTGGGTCCTTTTAAATTTAATTTGTAAGAAACTAAAGTAGGTAAAAAATCTTTATCATTCCCAATTAAAACTTGGTAGCTATCTTCTGACTCCATCAAATTTCGATTGGGATATAAGTTGGAAAGCAAGTATGAACTCGCAGCAACACCGGCGAAAAGACCTATTTGACCACTATAAGTTTCCGAATTATAACCAGCATTTTCTAAAGCTTCCCAAACACTTTCTAGAAAAAGTCGGTGTTGGGGGTCTGTAATTTCCGCTTCTCTGGGAGAAAAACCAAAAAAAGAAGCATCAAATAAATCTATATTTTCTAATATACCGTTTGCCTTGACGTAATTGGGATTACTTAGTAATCCAGAATCTACCCCAGCAGATATTAGTTCCTCATCCGTGAAAAAAGAAATTGACTCTACACCAGAGCGCAGATTTTGCCAAAAGCTATCAATTTTATTTGCTCCAGGAAAACGACCAGCCATGCCAATAATCGCGATTTCGTCTCTATCATCTAAGCTATCAATAAAACTTTCGGCTATATTCATAGGTCAAAACCTGTTCATACATATTTTTGGTCTAATATCAAGCACTCAATATGCAATTGAGATTCCTGAAGCAATCTGAATTTGGTCATTTAAAACTGCGTCAATATCTGCTTCAGTAGTTAATGGATTGGCAATTACTGCACGCATGGCTATTACAGATATTTCTTTATCCAAGTTGATAGTTGTTTTTGTCGTTCGTGAGATAAAAGTTCTACCAATCTGACGCTGCATCTTCTGTAAAAGCTCATTAAAATGATTAATAAATCGATTTTCTGTCTCTGATAATTTTTTGTTGACAACTACTTCTCTAAATTGCTCTGGAATATAACGATAAATTAACAGATTAGTATCAGGTTCTGCTAATAATTCAAATTCAGGCATTGCCGAAATCTGAGCAGCCATGTATTGAGTTTTACGGATTCCTTCGTCAATCAAAAACTCATATCCATTAAGACCAATTAGCTTTAGACCAGCATGTAAAAATAAAGCCATGCCTGGTCGAGAACCTTCTAAAGAACGCTTACCTAAATCAAATGACCCTTTACGCATGGTATAGCTAGCCTGTTTTTCAATTGAAGAAGCCAAATGAGGGTCGCGGAAAAAGACCATACCAATACCCATTGGCAAATACAATTGTTTATGTCCATCAATAGTTACTGAGTGAGCTTTTTCAATGCCAGCAAGCTTATGTTGATGTTTTCGAGAAAATATCACCGGACCACCCCAAGCAGCATCCACATGAAAATGTATATTATTTTCTTGGGCAATCTCTACTATATCTTCTAGTGGATCGACGCTACCAGAATCTGTAGTTCCAGCAATACCAACAATGGCTATGATATGTAAGTTTTGCTGGCGACAATCTGCAACGGCTCGACGTAAGGCTTGGATATTGACTCGATTGTTAGAATCTACTGGGACTCGCATCAAATTTTTAGTGCTTATGCCCATTAAATCCGCAGCTTTATCAAAAGAGAAGTGCATCAATTCGGAACCAATTACAACTGCTCCTTTGTAGCCGTAAAAATTTAAAGCTGCACTTAAACCTTCTTTTTCTATACCTAAAAACTCATTCTTTGCACCTAAAGATCTATTTCGAGCGCACCACAAAGCAGTTATGTTGGCTGTTGTGCCACCAGAAACCAAGATTCCTAATGTACTTTGATTATTTTGAATATGCTGGGCGTAGAAATTATCCGATAAATCATAAATTTGCCGATGCATCATTGCTAAAGCCTCACGTTCGCAAAAACTCAAGGCTTTAGCTGTCTCTATTTTGACAGCATTTTGATTCATCGCTGTCATTAGCTTGGCTAAAGGACGCACAAAAGCAGGAAGTGCGGAGGTCATATGACCGATAAATTGTGGTGCAGATGTGTGTATTGAATGAGCAACAACATTTTCATTTAAGTATTGAAAGTAGCTTTCAAAATTAGTAGGTTGTGCAGGTATTTTGCTCTCACCAAAATTTTGGATTATCCATTCAATATCAACATTGGTATTTGCATTGTTTGCAATTAAAAAATTTTGAGAGTACTCCTCAACCATTTCATCTATTTGAGTTTCAATTGATTTCCCTTGAATAGGTGCAAATATTTGTTTTATATACTCATAAATTTCAGTAGACAATACTTTTTCTGATGAATAAAAACTCTTTTTAGATGAAATTTCTTTTTCAGTTAATGTCATTTGACTTCCTTGAATAACTAATATTGTATTTTTCTATTGTCAGTGTAGAGTAAAGTAATGATTGTTTGGATATTCAGGAGTTGAGAGCAAACTTTAATCTTTTAGAGTTTATTCACCTGCTTAGGACGAAACTCCCCTTTCCTTTGCTGCTGCTCGATGTTCTTTTCTTGCTTGTTTCCGACGCTGTGTCGAATCTTTCGTACTTTGAGAACGATGAGATACAAAATATGTTTCTTCTGTTGATTCCTGGCTAAAATATCTAGCTAAGTGGCTTACGGTAGGATGTTGAAACATTTCCACCAAGAGTAAATTTTTCTGGAATATTTTTTGTAATTTACTATGAACCTGAACTAAAAGCAGCGAATGACCACCCAGTTCAAAGAAATTATCATGAATTCCTACATTCTCAACATGAAGTACTTCTTGCCAAATATCGGCAATAGTTTTTTCTATCTCTGTTTGGGGTGGCTGATAAACTACTTCCAATTCTGGACGTACTGTATCAGGTGCGGGTAGTGCTTTGCGGTCAACCTTACCATTAGGTGTTAGTGGTAACGCTTCTAATGTCACAAAAGCTGCTGGCACCATGTAGTTTGGCAACTTCGACTCCAAAAAGCTACGTAATTCAGTAATTTTCAGTGTTTGCTCTTTTTGAGGAACTACATAGGCAACTATTCGTTGAGAATCTGCCGATTCTCCATTAACTATAACCACAGTTTCTCGCACTGCTGGGTATTGGCTGATGATTACCTCTATTTCTCCTAATTCAATTCGCAAACCACGTACTTTTACTTGGTGGTCAATACGACTAATGTACTCTATCTCCCCATTTGCTAAATAACGTGCCTTGTCCCCAGTCTTATATAAACGCTCAGTTTGCTGACTAAAAGGATTAGGAATAAATTTTTCTGCCGTCAAGTCAGGACGGTTTAAGTAACCTCTACCTACTGCTACACCACCAATATAAACTTCACCTGTTATGCCCACAGGAACAAGGTTGAGATACTTATCAAGTAAATATATTTGGATATTTGCAATTGGTTGACCGATAGGAACTGTATTTTGATTGGTAATATTATCTTTTTCACACTGCCAAAAAGTGACATCCACAGCAGCTTCTGTTGGACCATAGAGATTATGCAGTTGAGCATTAAGTCGATTAAAGAAGCGTTGTTGCAACTGGACTGATAATGCCTCACCACTGGTAATTACTCGTACCAGTGATTGACATTTTTCTAAACTTTCTGCTTCGATAAAAACTTGCAGCATTGAGGGGACAAAATGTAAAGTTGTTATTTGCTGCTGTGCAATCAAGTTGACTAGATAGTTTGTATCTTTATGACCTTCTGGTTGAGCGACAACTAAACGCGCACCCGTGATTAACGTCCAGAAAAATTCCCATACGGATACATCGAAACTGAAGGGAGTTTTTTGTAAAACTGCATCTGCTGATGTTAATTGGTAAGTCTGTTGCATCCATAGTAAGCGATTGAGAATACCGCTATGAGCATTCATCGCACCTTTGGGTTTACCTGTAGAACCAGAGGTATAGATTACATAAGCCAAATTATCAAGTGTAATGTTGGATATGGGATTGTCTGTACTTTCATGAGCGATTTTCTCCCAATCACTATCGATGCAAATTACCTGAGCTTTATGATTTGATATATTTTCTAATAGGTATTGTTGTGTGAGTAATACACCTGCTTGGGAGTCTTCTAACATATAAGCCAAGCGTTCTTGGGGATAGCTAGGGTCAAGTGGTACATATGCACCACCTGCTTTGAGGATGGCTAATAGTCCGATGACCATAGAGAGCGATCGCTCTACGCAAATTCCTACCAAAATCTCTGGTTTTACTCCTAGCGAATCGCTACGCGACAGCTTCGCTGAACGCAAGTAGTGTGCCAACTGATTCGCTCGTCGGTTTAATTCCCGATAACTTAACTGTTGGTTTTCAAATACCACTGCGATCGCATCAGGTACTTCCTCTACCTGTGCTGCAAACAACTCATGGATACATTGCTGTTGAGGATACTCAACTTCTGTATTATTCCACTCCCGCAACAATTGATATTTCTCATATTCTGTTAACAGTGGTAAATCTAACAAACGCTGCTGAGGATTGGCAACAATTGCTTGAAGCAACGTTTGCAAATGACCTACCATTTTTTGTATATAACTTTCTGCAAATGAATCAGTTCTCTGTACTATGTTTGTGTAGAAATTAGTTACTAATTGAAGATTTTTGTTACTAAAATTATTTTCATTATAATCTATCGAACCGCAAATTTCATTATTCTCAGCAAGAAAAGAAACTGTAATATTATTCTTGAATTTTAATACATCATTTTTATTGTGAATATTTTCTAATAGTATAACTGTATCAAATAATGAACATCGGTTCTCTACTTGAGGTAAATTTAATAAATCAATTAATTCATCAAAACAATAGTCCTGATGACTATATGCCTGGATTAAATTATCTTTGACTCGAATGAGAAAGTTTTTAAATGTCATCTCATTACATAATTGAGTTCTTAAGGGAATCAGTTTACTATCATTCAAATAATCTAGATTTACACCATTTATTTTCTTATAAGCTGGTATTCCAACAATAAGGTCATTAGTTCCAAGATACCGTTGCATAAGTATCTTAAATGCCGATACAAGCATTAAGTACAACAAAAAATCAGACCCTTTAGTTAACTTGATAATTCCCTGAGATAAATAATCAGGTAGCTCAAAATAATGACTTTTATTTTTTCCAATATACTGGGATGTTCTGGCATAATACTGTATTAAATTTGTTTCTGGTAATTCTCCAGAAAGTTGATTCAACCAGTATATTTTTTGAGAAAATAGCTCTTCGACATCTAATATTTTTGTCATCATTTTTAGCTAGTTAGCGATTGCCTATAAATGTACTATTATACTTACCAGATTCCCAAATATCTAAATTCTATATTAATTAATAATACCGACATAAGAAACCCATATCTACTAACAGATTTAGAAAGTATAACTATAATAATCCATTAATTTCTAAAAAATTATTCTAGATGTAGCCGTAGGTCTAGCACTTCTTGATTTTCTCAAATCCCTGGCAACAATTATTCTTTTAAGCCAACGATGCTGACCATCATACATGGTTGTGTATGGCTTTCTTCCGTGTACTGCCTTGTAATTATCAATAAAGCAGAAATCTCCAGGTTGTAGAACGAGATCGCTTAGATTACTTTCAATCGATTTAATTAATTTATTTAGGGCTGTTAATGCTTCATTATCATCTTCTAGTTTATTCATATCCATGAAGTAAGGATCGATACGAACATATGGACATTTTGGATCGCCATAAAACACAGAAATTTTTTCTGGTTCGCTATTAATCTCGCTTATTTTATGGTAAGCAGAACTGAGTAAGTTATCATTATTAGCTTGAGTTTTTTGTAAATCAGATTGATTTTTGACTAAATGAGATTCATCTGGGCGAATTGTGAAGCGAGGTTCAAATAAAATTGCTATCTCTTCTGGATTTAGATAAGAAGTTGCATCTACAGGTGCAACAGTAGTAGCAGCTTTTTCTTTATTTCTTAGACACATCATACCTAGATAATCGCCTCTGTAAGGGTGAAACGCATCTTCGTTATGCCACCAGAGTAACTCTTTACTACTACTACCAAGTTGTTCATGTTCGTGACCTTGAATGGGTATAACATCATGAACGATATGTCCAGCTTGCTGAGTAGACCAACCAATCACATCACCTAGTAATGTGCTGAATAGAATAAAAATAATTTCTTCTTCTAGAGCTGAGGAAATTTCTTGTCTATGCTGCCAATGAGAAGGAGTTTTACCAATTTTTTCTTCTGAAATTGGATAACCTGAAATTAGACAAAGACCTGATGATGGTTCTAATAGTCTGAAATCGTTAATAAATGCCCGAATTCGCTTAGGAAGCTCGTGAGCGATAATTGATGCATCTTTTAAAAAATGCTCGTCTTCTACTGAAGAATATTGAGAGGTAATATCTTTAATCAATGACTTCATTTCATCAATTTCGCGCTCGAAAAAAATAATTTTTTCCATGATAATTACTTGAATTTTTCTTGTGTTTACTTCTCTGCTGTTTCTTTTTTCTCAGCTATATCGGTTCTATATATTATTGCTATTAATAAGAATTATTTGCTTATTTTTAAAAAAGTTATTGAACGATTTTAATGCCGTCATTATCTAACAACAGATTTAAAAATCCTAATATTACTTCATCACTATCCTCTCTACTATCTTCTTTATTAACTAAAGAGTATGAATCCTCTAAAATTATTTTGACACTCTGGATTTCTCCAGAATTGATAGTTTTAATTGCTGTCTGAATATTGGGATATAAAGGAACTACTGTAGGTATTCTATTAACCGCGCTCGCAAGATTAATAAATGAATTTTGAATTGCAAAAGTTTCTTTTTCCCAGATTTTTTCTGTGAATTGAATCCAGAATTGCTGTGATGGTTTAACTGTTTGCATATTTCTATACATCCTTAAAATCAAAAATCCGTAACTAAAGCTGTTGATAAGCGACTTAGACCTTCCTTAAGATCAGATGTAGCTCCTCCAAATCCTAATCGCACATGACTTGGATGATTAAAGCAAGTACCTGGTACAAGCAACACTTTATAAACGTTTGCTAGATGATGACAAAAAGCCTCAGAATCTGAAATGCTTCGTAAACCCATAAATGTACAAACACCACCTTGGGGACGTGACCATCTTACAAACTCTTTATGTTCTTCTACCCACTTAGATAAAATATCTAGATTAGTATAGGCTTGCTGCAAACGAATACTTAGAAGATTGTCGGCTTTTTCTACAACTCTTTGGGCAATCAGTTCAATCATGGGAGAAAGATGAAGCGTCATATAGTCACGCAAATGGACAAAACCCTCTAACAGTTCTTTTGAAGCCAAACACCATCCAAATCGTAATCCTGGTAACCCATAGCATTTAGAAAAAGTTCCCATTGAAATAGAGCGATCATAATATAAGTTAGGATTGGACAGGAGAATACCGTCGTAAACGATATCTGCAAAAGCCGCATCCCAAACAAGATAAGCTCCTACCTCCGTTACTGCCTCGATTAACTCATTTTGTTCTTGTTGACTTAATGACACACCAGTGGGATTGTGAGGGAAGTTAACAATTACCATTCGGGTGCGTGGGGTAATTAACTTTTTGGCTTCCTCAATATTAGGAGCAAAATTATCCTCACCTCGAAGTTGCCAACGCTTTAACTGGCAACCGATCGACTCAGCAATGGAAAATAGTTGTTGATAGCAAGGATCTAAGACAACTACTTCATCACCAGCATTAAGCAGCCCATTCATGATTAAGAAATTGGCTTCACTTGAGCCATGAGTTACCATAACTTGCTCTGGATCTCCATTACTCCAGCGCGAGGCAATAGCTTGACGCAACTGCAAACTTCCCAAGCTGGAGCTATCGTGGAAGACTACATTATTCAGTTCTTCTTGAGTAAGGTTAGTAAGTTGATAAAGCTCGGTGAGCGAAAAGTTTTCTACCCCACTACTACCGATATCAATTTCGGTACTGAAATAATAATCCCTCATCCAACCCTCTAAAAGAGCAGGAGCAATTTCGTTAATTGGGTTCTTGGTTAATGTTTCCATCAGTGTTGAAATTCATTTAACTTTGTTAATTACTTAGCTTCTTTTCTGATTTGATTACTTGAATTTTTTTCGATGATGGCAATTTTTTCAATATCTATAATTACTGCATTTCGATTATATTGCTTGTGAATTTACTCACTAGATTAGTATCTTTGTTAACGTATTAAAGCTAATTACTAATCAAATAATACAGCTTCTTTTTCTAAATATTTTGATATTTCCTGTTGTCTTGCTGTTGAAAACGATAACTCTTTAATTTTGACAAAAGGATTAGCCATTATATATTCTAAAGCTACTTGAAAATCTGCAAGTATTCCAGAAATTGTAGCAATATCAAATCTCCGAGAATCATATGAAATTGCCACTATCATTTCCAAATCTGGATATATAACTAAATTTAAAGGATAATTTGTTCTGAAATACTCACCTTTACTTATATCAATTTCTAAATTTCCTTTCCAGCTTAGTGCAGATTGACCACTTGGAGTGTTCTCAACCACAACAAAACTTTCAAATAAAGGTAAATTTCGGGGTACCTCACTCCAGCCTTGAATTTGTGTCAGTGAAGTGTATTCATGATGACGTAATTCGACTAATTTAGTCTGAATATCTTTGAGCCATGGTAACAAATGTTGCTCTGTATTTATTTTTAAATTTACGGGCAAAGTATTTATAAATAAACCTGTTATTGACTCTACTTCTGCTAAGTCTACTGGTCTTCCAGTGACTGTACAGCCATAGACTATGTTGCTACGACAAGTATATCGACTAAGGAGAATAGACCAAATTCCATTGATTAATGCAGCTAGAGTTAGGCGATTTGTTGCGATAAAACATAACAGTGATTGTGTCTTTTCTTTTGACAGTTTTAATTTTTCTTGATCGTACCTCTGTTCTGTCAATTTTAACTGCTTATTCTCTATAAAAATTAGAGGTGTTGGTGCTTTAATACCCGCTAATTGTTGTCTCCAAAAAGCTTCAGTTTTTTCTATGTCCTGCTCCTGTAACCAGTCGATATAATCACGGAAAGAACTATTCGATGCAAATCTTATTTCTTTACCTTCACAAAGTGCTTCATAAATTTGTAGGAACTCATCTAATATTATCGCAGAAGACCATCCATCTGTGACTATATGATGAGTACTCCAAACAAATTCATAGTAATCATGAGCAAGACGAATTAAAGTTATACGCATCAGACATGGCTGCGATAAGTCAAAATATAATTTGCGATCGCTATCATAAAACGATTTCAAACGCTCTTCCTGTTCTGCTTGTTCGATACCGCACCAATCATATTGATTTAAGGAAATTTTCACAGTTTTATAGACGACTTGTAAGGGATTATCAATGTCTTCCCAGTAAAATGCTGTACGCCAAATTGCATGTCTGTCTACAATTTTTTGCCATGCTTCTTCAAAAGCCTTGATATTTAATTTACCACGTAAACCTATAGGAGAATGAGAAAAATATAATGATAATTCTCTTTCGTACAAAGAATGGAATAGTATACCTTTTTGTACAGGTGTAAGCTCAAATATATCCTCTATATTTTCTGCTTTCATTGTGCTGAATCCTCATTTGCTTGATTAATTTTTGCTAGAAGCTTATCTAAGTTTTTTTGGCTCAAGTTTGCTTTTGGGAAGTCAGAAGTTGTAAATTTTTGTCCTTTAAGAGACTGACAGTGAGCAATTAAATTTTGTAGAGCCTCAATGTAATTTAAAGCTAATGTTTCAATTGTTTTTCGGCGATGAAATTCTGTAGTGTAAATCCAATTCAATTGCAACTGCTCTTGAACAATAACTCCATTTATTTCCAATAAGTAAAACCGATTTGCACTTGAGTTTCGATTCAGTTTAAAAGGCTGCTGGGTTAAATGAAATAAAGATGGCTGGGAAAGAAGTAGGTCAAAATTACCTAAGTATTTAAAACTCACTTGAGGTTGAGGAAATGATTTTAGCTCCGATTGAATCTCCTGATTACTGCTTATATAGCGAAGCAAATCATATCCAGCACCTCGATTGGGAATACTACGCAAATAATCTTTGACTGCTACTAATGCACTTCCTTCGTCGTCACCCTCTGTTATATCCAAATTTGCAGGAAAGCAAGTTGTAAATAAACCAACTGTACGATCCAGGAATATATTACTTAAATTTTTGAATATTTTCTCTCGGCTATTGTGTTCGAGGTCTACCCAGAGTTGTGGCTTTCCCGTCCACTTTGCAAATGCTTGCACCAATGCTGTGAGGAGAACATCATTTATTTGGGTATTATAAGCCTTGTTGACATTGTTTAATAAGGCTTGTGTTTGTGTTTTATCTAAAGAAATGGATACGATATCAAAGTTTGCCCCTGTATTTTCCCTACCAGGATAGTCCACGGGCAGGATGCAGAAAGGTTTTTGGGCTTGTGTTAACCAGTATTTTCGCTCCCGCATAACTTCTGAAGTCTCAGCGTAATCTTGGATATGCTGTGCCCATTGACTGAATGAAGTCGTTTTATCAGGTAAATATATCGCTTTTGCTTCGCTGAGTTGCTGATAGGCTGTTTGTAAATCTTCTAGCAAAATTTGCCAAGAGATTGTATCTACTAAAAGAGGATGGATGGCAATTGCTAGGTAGCTATTTCTCTGCGATCGCAATTCAATTAAAGCAACTTTTACAAGCGAACCTTCACTTAGGTTGAAGCTACTTTGTATTTCTTTAATTTTAGACTCCAAAGCATGTTCATGCTCTGTTTCTGAAAGCGAAGTCAAATCGACATATTCGTATTCTATTACATCTACATCATTGATATTAGCTTCAATTTGTTGCCACCCAGATTCTGTTTGAGTAAAGCGTAGACGAAATACATCGTGGTATTGAATTACGTATCTTACAGCCTGTTCTAATAACTGGCGATCGCAGGTTTGTTTTACCTCCAACAGTAAGGACTGGCTAAAGGAATTTACATCTCGCCGATTTTGAGCAAAGAACCGATGCTGGATAGGTGTGAGATATACTTCCCCTGCTTGTAAAGGACGTTCAGTTAGTTTTGTTTCTTGCATAGACGCTGCTGTTGCTAATTCAGCAATAGTCTGATGCTGAAACATTTGTTGAGGTGTTAGCTTGAAGCCTAATTGGTTTGCTTTGGCAACAATTTGAATTGCAAGAACAGAATCACCTCCTAATTCAAAAAAATTATCATTAATTCCTACTTGGTCTATTCCAAGACGTTGCTGCCAAATTTGAGCAAAATTTTCTTCAATTTCATTACGAGGAGCTACGTAATCATTCTCCAAGTTAGGACGGGAATGATTCGGTAAAGCAATATTTACTGAAACTAATTTCTTTTCTAATATTGCATATTCCTCTTCCACTGATTGAACGAATTTACTTTGTTCAATTAAAGCTGGAAAATCTTGTGTCGATACAACTATATTAGGTAAGTTGCTTTCTAAAACTCGATTAAAAGCATTAATACCTTCTTGAGGAGTCATTCCTACTTTGAGGGCTTCTTCGCGTACCTGCTTAATTTCATCTGGCACTACACTCTCTACAGCCATTCCTAATTGCCATATACACCAATTAATTGATGTTGTGAATTGGCGTGATTCGTAAGCACAGTGATGGGCATATGCGTCAAGAAAAGCATTTGCAGCGCAGTAATCTACTTGTCCCAAGTCTCTGACTATAGAACTGTGGGATGAACAAAGCACAAAGAAATCCAATTTAAAATCTTTCAAAACTTTCTCTATTACTAGTGTTCCCCTGACTTTTGCTGCGAATACGCTATTTGCCATTTCCTTTGTCTTGAGTTGAATCATGCCACCTGGAGCAATACCTGCTGCATGAATGACACCATCGATACGACCAAATTGTTTGCATACTTGAGCAACTACTGCTTGCATTTCCTCAAGATTAGCTACATCGGCACTGTGAACTTGAACAGTAGCTCCCAATTTCTCAAGTGCCAGAACTTTTTCAATTTTACGGCTAACACTATCTTGCTTATCATGAGTTTCTAACCATTGTTCCCATTGTGAGCGTTCAGGCAGTCCTTTTCGTCCAACAAGAATTAATTTAGTATGTGCTGTCTGAGCTAGATTTTCTGCTAAGGCCAAACCAATACCACCAAGTCCCCCAGTAATTAAGTAAACTCCTCCTTCTCTTACCTTAGATTTACTGTCAATGTCTTGATCTAGCCGCACTGGTTCAAAAGTTTGCACCCAACGATGATGACCTCGATAGGCTACTATGTCATCGCTGTCATCACTTGTTTGGGAACTAATTTCTGTGACAAGATAATCTATGAGTTTTGGTGCTGCTGGGTTTTCGTAAGAAGGAATTACTATGTCAATGGTAGAGCAAGTTATCTTAGGGTATTCTTTGGGAATTACCTTACACGCTCCTAGTAATGTTGATTTTTCAGGACATAAGCTATCTTCGCCAGTTACATCATGTACATTACTTGTTACAACTGTTAACTTCAAAGTATCGGAAATATTCCGCCTTCCCAAAGCTTGGACTAGAAATAGCAAACTCCAGAAACCCAAAATTTGGGTTTCTTCAAAAAACTGATGCGACGATTCTGTTTGTTCTATCGCCTTATAGGAGGATAAGGTATCATTTGCCGTAACGCTCCAAAAGTGAGCGATCACATTTGAATTTAAATCCAATCTGCTAAGTTCTGCCAGCAATGTATCATAATCACTACTGGATTGGGGATTAATTGCGTAAGCGCGATCACGTAACTTGGTAAATTGCTCTCCAATTGTTACATTTACGACATTATGACCCTGTGATTCCAACTGCTCTGCAACTTGCGAACCAACTCCAAGAGTATCAACAAAGACTAAGCAACATGGTTTTTGTGATGACTTTGATGGGAAATGGGGAGAACGCTTCCAGGAAGGGATGTAAAACCAGTCATCAATATTCGGTTTTTTGTGTAATGCTTGCTGCGCTTGCGTAGCCAAGTTAGCTTCAGGATTGGCATCAATCCAGTAACGCTGACGTTCAAATGGATAGGTTGGTAAGGAAATACGAGCGCGTTGTTCATTAGCATAAAAGGCAGACCAATCTACTTCTACCCCAGCCAGCCAAAGGCGACCCAATGTATTCATAAAAAAGGCGACATCTGAGTGTTGCTCGTAGGAATGGCGAAGGGTGGGAAGCATCAATAATTTAGCTCTATCCTCACTTTCTAGGCATTGCGACGCGAAACTAATTAATGCTTGACCAGGGCCAACTTCTAATAAAATCGGATTGTCTTTTTGCCACAGATGTTGCACTCCCTCAGCAAAACGTACTGCTTGACAGAGGTGCTTCACCCAATAACTGGGGTCTGTTGCTTGCTCTGCTGTAATCCAGGTGCCGGTAACGTTAGAAATATAGGGAATTTTCAGGGGTTTCAGGCTAAATGTTTTGACTAAATCACCAAAGGCAGGTGCGATCACCTCCATCATCACAGAATGAAAAGCATGAGAAGTCTGCAAACGCTTACCAATTAAATTTTTCTCGCCCAGTTGTCGTTCCCATTCTTCCACCGCATCCTTGGTACCTGCAATCACACACAACGATGACCCGTTGATTGCAGACATGGAAATTTTTTCATTCAGGAGGGGCTGTATTTCTGACTCTGAAAGCGGCACTGCCAGCATGGCCCCCTCTGGCAACTCTTCAATCATTTGCGCCCTTCTAGCTACTAAGGTTAAAGCATCTTTTAAAGACAAAACCTCGGCTAGAGTTGCTGCTACATATTCGCCGATGCTGTAGCCAATCATTGCCGCAGGACGAATTCCCCACGATATCCACAATTGAGCTAAAGCATATTCAACAACAAATATAGCTGGTTGAGTAAAAACGGTTTGATTTAGTAGAGATGTTGCCTGTAATGTCTCTGCATCTGCCTTTTCCTGACCACGACCTAACATTTTTCGCAAATCTAACCCACTTGAGGGGGTATCTTGCTTTTGCTTACTACCATTTGAGCTGTTTTTCTGAGGATACAAGACATCTCGCAAATCCAGATCAAGGAGCGGTTTAAGGATTTCGCAACATTGGTCAACAGAGGTACGAAATGTTGCCTCAGTTTGATAAAGCTCAACAGCCATATCAAGATACTGAGTTCCCAGTCCAGAAAACATGAAAGCAACAGAACGTTGCTCAGTTTTCTGGGTATTAGTAATAACCCGCCTTGGGTCTTGAAGTGCATTTACAGCATCTTGAATATCTCGGCAGACAACCGTGCGCCGATAGTCGAAAGCCTTACGCCCAACCTGGAATGTGTAAGCCGCATCAGCAAGATTTAAATCAGGATGTTCTTGAAAATAGTTAGCTAAATTTGTTGTCGCCGTTTCCAGCGCCGAACTGGTTTTGGCGGATAGCATTAATAATTGCCAAGGTCGAGAATGTAGAGACGCGAGATCTCGCGTCTCTACAACCGGGGCTTCTTCGATAACCACATGGGCATTGGTTCCCCCTAACCCAAAGGAACTAACTCCAGCACGTCGAGGAGTATCATTACTTGACCATTCGGCAAGTTGGGTATTGACATAGAAAGGACTGTTAGCAAAGTCAATTTCAGGATTAGGCGAAGTAAAGTGCAAACTCGGAGGTATTTGCTTGTGCTTCAGGGCTAGGACTGTTTTGATTAATCCCGCCACTCCAGCTGCTGTGTCCAAATGTCCAATATTGGTTTTAACCGAACCAATAGCGCAGAATCCAATATTTTGGGTACTTAAGCGAAAAGCTTGTGTCAAAGCTGCAATTTCAATTGGGTCTCCCAAAGCTGTTCCGGTTCCGTGAGCCTCAATGTAAGTAATAGTTTCCGGTTCGACCTCGGCTACTAATTGGGCTGTTCTAATTACCTTTGCTTGGGTGTCGATGCGGGGTGCTGTATAGCTAACCTTGAATGAACCATCATTATTGATAGCTGAACCTTTGATTACAGCATGAATCGTATCGCGATGCAACAGAGCATCTTCTAATCGCTTTAATACTACAATGCCGACACCCTCACCACCCACTGCTCCCTGGGCATTAGCATCAAATGCACGGCAATGTCCGTCAGGAGAAGCTATTCCCCCTTCTGTATATACATATCCAGCTTTTCTTTCCGCACCGATGGCAACACCACCAGCTAAAGCGATATCACATTCACCATTGAGTAAGCTCATGATAGCTAAATGAACAGCAACTAAGGATGTTGAACAAGCTGTTTGAACTGTGTAACTAGGCCCAGTTAGATTAAGCTTATAAGAAGTACGTGTACAAAGGAAATCTTTCTCACAAGCTATTACTAGTTGTTGTCCATCTACTGATATAGCCTTTTGATTTGAATAAACATTGAGTAAGTAGGAATTCAAGTCACATCCTGCAAACACACCTATTGGACATTTCTCGATTCCAGATTTATATCCTGCATTTTCTAAAGCTTCCCATGCACACTCCAAAAAAATGCGGTGCTGTGGGTCAGTGATTTCCGCTTCTCTGGGATTAAATCCAAAAAAAGAAGCATCAAATAATTCGGCATCTTCTAATACACCATGTGCTTTAACATAGTTTTGGTCTCTTAGAAGTTCTTCATCTATTCCTGCTTCCAACAGTTCTTCGTCACTGAAAAAAGAGATTGATTCTATGCCATTTTGAAGATTATTCCAGAATTCATCAATGTTTTTCGCTCCAGGAAATCTTCCTGACAATCCAATAATCGCTATTTCCGATCCGTTAGTAGAAGTTGATGCTGTTGGAATAGTCATTCTCTCAATTATTCCTTGAATCTTTTCAATACAATTACTTATTCAAACTTGTTTACTGAACACCTGCAACTTAAGGTTAATTCGAGATACCCAAATACCAATTAATCTTAATTAAGATTAATTAAGATTAAATATTTTAAACAGACTTAATTCTTTGCAGACGCTTTCTTTGTTGGGCTTTTCCATCTGCTATTCTTTCGTCCATACCAGCCATAATATCATGAGATGGTTGTTGATTTTCCATCTGATTAAAATAATTCGCTAAAGAGTTGATGGTTGGGTATCTAAATAGATCGAGGAGAGATAAATCTCGTTTCAAAAGTTCAAGTAACTTGCTATGAACTTGAACTAAAAGCAGCGAATGACCACCAAGTTCAAAGAAGTTATCATGCATTCCTACGTCTTCAAGTTTAAGTAACTTTTGCCAAATATCAGCAATAGTTTGTTCTATTTCAGTTTGGGGTGGCTGATAAACCGCCTCCAATTGGGGACGTATGTTATCAGGTGTGGGTAATGCTTTTCTATCTATCTTACCATTAGATGTCAGTGGTAAAGTTTTTAATTCGACGAAAGCAGAGGGAATCATGTAGTCTGGAAGTTGACGTTTAAGAAAACTCCGCACTTTCGCGATCGCTAATTCCCCTGATTTTTCAGGTACTAGATAAGCAACCAATCGTTTTTGACCTGGTATATCTTCTCGGTCAATTGCTACACACTCTCTGACTTCTGGATGTTGGTTTAATACCGCTTCTATTTCTCCTAGTTCAATGCGGAATCCTCTGAGTTTAACTTGATGGTCAATTCTGCCAATATACTCAATTTCTCCATTTTTTAAATATCGGGCTAAATCTCCTGTTTTATATAGTCGGGAACCTGGTTTAGTGCTAAAGGGATTGGGAATAAATCTAAGGGCGGTTAATTCTGCTCGATTAATATATCCTCTGGCTATTCCTGCTCCTCCTATGTATATTTCTCCTGCTACTCCTACTGGTACAGGTTGTAGATGAGAGTCTAGTAAGTATATTTGTGTATTAGCGATCGCTCTTCCAATCGAAAGGGAATTGCCTATATCTAGTGCTTCTATCTCACTGTTTAAGTGATAGAGTGTTGAGGTGACTGTTGTTTCAGTAAGTCCGTATACATGAACTAGCGGGGTCTGCCATTGCTGCCATTGTCTCAATCTTTCAGCGGAGATTCTTTCTCCCCCCACAATCGCAAATCGAACACAACTAGGTACTTGATCTTGATTTGAAGCTAGTTCTGATACCCATTGATGCCAGTAAGCTGTAGGTAACTCAAATACCGTTAACTGTTGTTTATTAATTAATTGCTGGAATTCGCTACAGGAGATTAGCTCCTTATTTTCTAGCAGGACTACTGTAGCTCCTTTTATCCAAGTGGGAAAGAGTTCTTCAACTACTACGTCAAAACCAATTGAGGCAAATTGAAGGAAGCGATCGCTCTTTTGTAGCTGAAACTGCTCGGCAATTTCTAAAGTGTAATTGACTAATGCCTGATGGTTTACTGCTACCCCTTTTGGTTTGCCTGTCGAACCTGATGTGTAAATTACATAGGCTAAGTTTTCCGAGGTGACTTGGCTGCGACAATTCTGGGTTGATTGTTGGGCAATATCTGACCAATTGCGCTCTAAATACAATAGTGATGCTTGGTGTTTAGGCAATTCAACTTCTAGATGCTGTTGAGTCAAGAGAATTTCCACTTGAGCATCTTCTAATATATATTCAATCCGCTCTTTTGGATAATTTACGTCAATGGGTACATAGGCTGCTCCTGCCTTGAGGATGCCTAAAATGGCTATACTCATCTCTAGAGAGCGTTCGACACAAATCCCGACCAATACCTCTGGTTTTACTCCCAGCGAATCGCTACGCGACAGCTTCGCTGAACGCAAGTAGTGTGCCAACTGATTAGCTCGTCGATTTAATTCTCTATAACTTAACTGTTGATTTTCAAATACGACTGCGATCGCATCAGGTGTTTTCTCTACTTGTGCTTCAAATAATTCATGGATACATTTATCCTGGGGATATTCAATTTCTATATTATTCCACTCCTGCAGCAATTGATTCTGCTCAACTCCTGTCAAAAGTGGTAAATCTGACAAACGCTGCTGCGGATTTGCAACAATTGCTTCAAGCAACGTTTGCAAGTGACCTACCATTCTGTGTATAGAACTTTGAGCAAATAAATCAGTACTGTATTCAAAACTTCCAACTAATCCTGACTCCGTTTCTGTCATCGTCAGGGTTAAATCAAACGGGACACTACCACTATCACTTTCCAACTGAGTTAAAGTTAAACCAGGCAACTCTAAAGCTGGCATTGGCGCATTCTGAAGCACAAACATGACTTGAAATAGTGGTGTATGGCTTAAGTCTCGCTGTGGTTGCAATTGCTCAACTAACAACTCAAAAGGTAAATCCTGATGTGCATAAGCTCCTAGTGCTACTTCCCGCACCTGCTTGAGTAGCTCTTCAAAACTGGGATTTCCTGCCAAGTTAGTTCTCAACACTAGGGTATTGACAAAAAATCCAATCAACTCTTCTATTTCTTCTCGGTTGCGGTTAGCAATAGGTGAGCCAACCACAATGTCTTGTTGACCTGTATAACGCCATAGCAGTATTTGAAAACCTGCTAACAGGGTCATAAATAAAGTACTTCCCTGCTGCTGGCTTAATTTATTGAGGGATACGGATAGTTCTTTCGATAACTCAAATGAGTAAGTTGCACCACGGTAAGTTTGAACTGCTGGTCTCGGGTAGTCTGTAGGTAATTCTAATACTCTTGGCGCGTTCTCTAACTGCTTTCGCCAGTAAGAAATTTGAGATTTTAGTACCTCACCTTGTAACCATTGTCGTTGCCAAACAGCGAAGTCCACATACTGTATCGGTAACGTAGGTAATGGAGAGGGTTGTCCATTACAAAAGGCTTGATAAAGTTTTGCTAATTCTTCTACTAATACGCCGATTGACCAACCGTCAAAGACAATGTGGTGGATTGTTAGCAGGACGATATGTTCTTCCTCTCCAAGACGTAACAGTTTTACCCTCAGTAGATGGTCGTTGCTAATGTCAAAGGGTTGTTGTGCTTCTTGTGCTGCTTGTTGTTTAATTTCGGCTTGTTGTTGATTTTCTGCCAGGTCGCTAATATCGAATATCGATAGCGTTATGGGTTTTTCTTCTGAGATGACAGCTATTGGTTGTCCTTCAAATGTTTGGAAATTGCTTCGCAGCGCTTCATGACGGCTTATGATTTCGTTAAAAGTTTGCAAAAGTGCAGCTATGTTGAGAGAACCTGTGAGACGTAAAATAATGGGTATGTGATGTGCAGAGTTACCTGGCTGCAGCTGGTCTAAAATCCATAGCATTTGTTGGGCAAAGGACAGAGGAAAACAGTTGGACTTTCGACCTTGGAACTTGATTTGTTTTTGTAAGAAGACATCTTCCTTTTTTTTGTTAAGCCTTTGCAAAAAAAGCTCGCGTTTCTTTGGGGAAAGATTAGCAATCTGCTGAGAAAGGTCACTCATTGTTATCTCCTGCTTCAATCAATCGCTCTTCCAAGACAAGCATTGCTTGTGCTTTCTCTTCCGAGAGTTTCTCGATTTCTGCTAGCATCTGAATCTGCTGTTCTCGATCTGTCTGCTCAGCCAATATTTGTACAATAACCTCAGCCAGTTCAGCCATGGTAGGTTTATCAAAGAAGCTTTTATAAGGCAGTTCTATCTTGAAAGTTTTACGGAGCCGAGAAAGGACAACTGTAATAAGTAAAGAATCTCCTCCTAACTCAAAAAAGTTATCGTGAATGCCCACTTGTTCAATACCAAACGTTCCTTGCCAGATGTCAGCCAGAGTCCATTCAATCTCGTTACGTGGAGCAACATAATCATTTCTTAGGTTGGGGCGCTTGTGAGTTGCTTTGGCTCGACTAATTCTACTAAATTCTTCCTCTAAAGAATCGAGAGTATCTTTCAGATTGATCAAGTTATGATTAATCAGGTGATTAAAATCACTATTTGATACAACTACCTGAGGCATTGTGCTACAAAACAGAATACGCCTAAAAGCCTCCATGCCTTCTTCAAGGCTTAATGCTGCTTCTTCAAGTGTTAATTCTGACACACGCGTTAAGTTTGTTTTAGCTATCCATTCTGCAGTATTCCATCTATTCCAGTTCATGGTTCTAATGAACATGTCATACTTGGAGGTACTATAGAATGCAAATGCGTCAAGAAAGGCACATCGAGCGGCATATTCCACTTGCCCTATTCCACCTATAACTGAAGCTTGTGATGAAGTCAGTACAAAAAAATCCAGATCAGCATCTTTGAAAAGATCATGGAGTACTAATGTTCCCATGATTTTGGGTGTAAGAATAACTCGTCCCGTTTCAAACGTTTTTTGTGCAATTAATCCTTCTTTATTTTCTACAGCATTATGGATGACTCCATGAATTTTACCAAATCGATTGTTTACTTGAGTGATTGTTGTTTTCATGTGTTCTCGATTGGTAACATCGGTGTTGATCACCAGAACCTCTGCTCCCAAAGTCTCAAGTTCTTGCAATTTCCGGATTTTATGACTTATGCTATCCTGCTCGTCATGATCTGATAGCCATTGTAACCACTCATCTCGATTAGGAAAAGCCGAACGTCCTACCAGTATTAGCTTTGCATGTACAGTCTTTGCCAAATATTCTGCATTAAGGAGACCAACGCCTCCCAATCCTCCTGTGATCAGATAGACTCCTCCTTCCCTTAACCGAGGTTTTCCTTCGGCGGCTTCATTCAATCGGATGGGTTCAAAAGTCTGCACCCAGCGATAATTTCCACGGTAGGTTACAACCCGATCAAATGGCTCGGTAGTGAGTTCCGCCAGCAGCTGATCTATAAGTTTTTTTTCTTGCCAACTTTCTGTTTCGGGAATAACAACATCAATGCTACGGCAGATTATGTTCGGGTACTCTTGGGAAATCACCTTACAAGCTCCAAGAGCTATTGCCTTTTCTGGGTACAGCAGATCTGAAGTTACTACTTCCTGAATATTGTTTGACACAATCCCAATTTGAAAGGAATCTGTCAGATTTTGTTTTTCGAGTGCTTGTGCTAGAAAGATCAGGCTGTAAAAGCATAGAACTTCAGACTTCTCAAGAGACTCGATTGACAATTCTGTGTTACCCTTCGGCGTGACACTCCATAAATGAACAATTGTTTTTGGAGTTAAGTCGAGTGTGTGAAGTTCTTCAAGCAGGGCATAATAATCTTCTTGTTGTCGAGGGTTGATGGTATATATGCGTTTAAGAGATTTGCTTTCGTTGGTAAATTGCTCTCCGATACTTACCGTAACTACATTCTGACCCTCAAGTTCAAGTTGCTTCACTATTTTCAAACCCAAACCGCACTCATCAATAAATACTAACCAGCATCCGGGCTGAACCCCCTGAACCTTAAATTTAAAAGGTTGCGGTAGCATCGAGCGTTTCCATGATGGAATATAGAACCAATCAGCAATGTGGGCTTTCTTGTTTAATGAGAATTGATGCATCTGATCAGCTTTTTTTTGCTCAACCAATACAGTAAATGCTGACGATGCTGATAAATCTACCGACGTCGAAGCCTGAGCCACCAGAACATCGTGCCCAAAAGCTTCAGTCTCAGATAGAGCCACTACCTCAACAAACCCATGATCGTATAGCGCTTCCTCCCACTGCTCTTTTGATAAAAACGGATTTCCTTGGCTGCGTTCTTCATCCTCAAGCGGATTCATGAGCAGACCTTCGGTCATGTCAAATTCTATCTGAGGTTGTGTGATTTCCCAAATCAGTAAAAAGGCTCCAGGGGCTAGCAAAGAGCGTACATGCTCTAAGGTTTGTGTCATGTTTCGAGTAACGTGCAGCACATTGACAGCTACTACTACATCAAAGCTGTGCGTTGAGTAACCCTGCTCGCTTGGAGGTCGCTCAATATCTAGCAAGCGATATTCAACAAAAGGATAGGCGCTAAATTTTTGTTCGGCTAATTGCAGGAACAAACCACCCACATCCGTAAAAGTGTAGTTAGTTTGCTTCGATGGCAAAATTGGGAGCAGAACTTCTGTAGCAATTCCGTTTCCACCGCCGATTTCCAGAATTCTCAGGTTGACATCCGGTGGTAATAACTTCACCACTTGCTCTAGACTTGCCTGGATAATTCCCTTATAGTACTCATACAGGGGTAACTTTTGATCTGAATCTTGGGCTATCTGTGCTGATCTCTTTTGAGTCAAAGCTACATACAACTCTAACGGTTCTTGTTTACCAGTCAGTATGGTTGCCAAATTTTCTCCACACTGCTGGACAACATCCACTACTTTAGGTGTATCAGCAAATTGAATTTTTACTTCTTCTAAAAGAGTATTAATATCTGTTGAAAATGATGCAAGGTTGGTAAATAGTCCCCGATCTTGCTGTAGTTGACCTTGCTCTACGAGTACATTCAGCCAACGACACAATAATTGGCGATAGCGAGGAATAATTTGACATTGCTCAAACAACTCCTCAATGGAATACTGTTTGTTTGGATTGCTAAAAGCACCTAAATGCTTTAGACCAAGGTTCATGTAAGCAGTGCATAAACCCTCCAAGCATTGTTTGTTCGCCAGATATAATTGCTCATCAAATTCCTTAACTCCTGCACAAGCTTGATCCTCAGCAGCTTTGACCAAAGATCTCCAGAGCAGGGAATTGAAAAGCTTCTCGCTCTGTTTTCTGTCCTTTGTTATCTGTTGCAAAGAAGCCTGTGGTTCAATCCAGTAACGCTGGCGTTCAAAAGGATAGGTTGGTAAAGGAATGCGATGACGGTGCTCGTAAGTATAAAAACCTGGCCAATCTACTTTCACACCAAATAGCCACAGCTTACCTAAACTATTAAGTAAAAATGCGACATCTGATTCTTGCTGTTGAGGGTGACGAAGTGATGTCAGTACTAGGGATTCTTCTTTTTGATGTTGTTTAACAAAAGTGCTTAACGTTCGTCCTGGTCCTACTTCCAAGAATAATGTTTCAGGTGTTTTCGCTAACTCAGTAATTCCTTCGCAAAAACGTACAGGCTGCCTCAGATGTTTTGCCCAATAATTAGGGTCTGTTGCTTGGGCTGTTGTAATCCAAGTACCGCTGAGGTTGGATATAAAAGGAATTTGGTGTGGATTTAGTTTAACCTTTTGTAGAAATTGGACAAAGGTCTCAATGATGGGTTCCATCATTTGAGAATGAAAGGCATGGGAAGTGTGCAAACGTCTACAGCTTACACCTATTTGTTGTAGCTCCTGTTGCAATTGGTCTATCGCTTCTGTGGAACCCGATACCACACAGGAAGAAGGTGCATTACTTGCAGCTAGAGACACTTCCTGCTCTAAAAGTTGTTGTACCTCCTTTTGTGTCAGCCCAATCGAGAGCATCGCACCATCAGGTAACTGCTGCATCAGTTTTCCTCGTGTTGCTACTATCGCCAAAGCATCTTCTAAAGAAAATACTCCAGCCAAAGTAGCAGCTACATACTCCCCTATACTGTGACCAATCATTGCCGTTGGAGATATACCCCAGGATATCAACAACAGAGCTAGGGCGTACTCAATAACGAATAGCGCTGGCTGAGTAATCTGAGTTTGTAGCAATTGTTGTGTGCCAACTTCTGTCTTATCTTCATTTGGATATAAAATCGTGCATAAGTCAACGCCAAGATGAGATTGAAGTATTTCACAGCACTCATCTATATGTTTCCGAAATACTAACTCAGTCTCATATAACTCTCGCGCCATATTCACATACTGTGAACCTTGACCAGAAAACATAAACACAATTTGTCTATTACAAGGTTCTTGGAAATGAGTAAATGTTCTCTGTGAATCTAGGTTTTCCAGAACTGTAACTGCATCTTCCAAATTCTTACATAGAAGCATACGACGATGTTCAAATGCTCGCCGACTAACTTGTAGAGTATATGCAACATCGGCTAAGTTTAACTCATGATGCTGCTTGAGGTGAGTAAGTAAATTTACTGTGGCAGTTTCCAATGCTGACTCAGTTTTTGCAGAAAGGAATAGCAACTGCCAAGAACGAGAAAGGCTAGAGGGTTGAGACGTTGGAGCTTCTTCCAAGATCACATGAGCGTTAGTTCCACCAATACCAAATGAACTCACTCCAGCACGGCGGGGTATGCCGTTAGTGTTCCACTCTGAAAGTGTGGTGTTAACGTAGAAGGGGCTATTGTCAAAATCAATTTTGGGATTAGGCTGCTCAAAATTTAAGCTGGGAGGTATCTGTTTATTTTTAAGCGCTAAAACTGTTTTTATTAAGCCTGCAACACCAGCTGTAGTATCTAGGTGTCCAATATTCGTTTTAACTGAACCAATAGCACAATAATTTTTCTTCCGTGAATTAGCAGCATTAGCATAAAAAGCTTGTGTCAGTGCTGCAATTTCAATCGGGTCGCCTAAAGAAGTTCCTGTCCCATGTGCCTCAATGTAAGTTATTGTATCGGGTTCAACTTCAGCAATCGTTTGAGCCGCTCTAATCACGCTCGCTTGAGTATCGATACGAGGTGCTGTATAGCTAACTTTGAAAGCCCCATCATTATTGATAGCTGAACCTTTGATAACAGCATGAATACAATCTCTATCGGCTAGGGCATCTTCTAATCGCTTCAAAACTACAATTCCTACACCCTCACCGCCAACAGTTCCCTGTGCTTTAGCATCAAAGGCACGACAGTGACCATCTGGAGATAAAATTCCTCCTTCTTGATAAAAATATCCATATTTTTCTGATGGGTGTGATGGTCTAATTCCAACACCACCGGCTAAGACCATATCACATTCACCACCAAGCAAACTTCGACAAGCTAAATGTACAGCAACTAATGAAGTAGAACAGGCTGTTTGAACATCTACAGAAGGTCCTTCTAGGTCTAACTTATAAGAAACTCGTGTTGTGATGAAATCTTTATCATTTCCAAAAACAAGCTGTTGAGTATCAATATAATTCCTAATATTTTGATTTGAATAAAGGTTAATTAAATAATCATCGATACCCATACCAGCATAAACGCCAATCAATCCTTTATATTGCTTGGAATCATAGCCAGCACTTTCAAGGGCTTGCCAAGCACACTCTAAGAAAATACGCTGTTGGGGATTAATAACTTCTGCTTCTCTGGGATTGAAGCCAAAAAAGGGAGCATCAAACAATTCTATATTTTCTAATACACCTTTGGCTCTAACATAATTAGGATTACTCAGTACGGCAATGTCAATTCCCAAAGATTTGAGTTCTTCATCTGTAAAATGCACTATTGACTCTACACCATCTCTTAAGTTTTGCCAAAATTCCTCAATATTTTTAGAACCAGGAAAACGTCCTGCCATGCCAACAATAGCTATTTCTAAACCCGTTTGGTGGAAATGAACTGAATTATTCATATTATTTAACCTTTTTACTAATTTTCAGAAATTGTTTAATTCTAGTTTTACCTTCCTCTAACTGTTTAGAACGATCATCCTTGTGATTGAAATCTGATGATTCATAATTATTAAATAGACAAATAAACTCAGCCAAAGAACTGATGGTTGGATATCTGAATAGTTCAATTAGTGATAAATCTTTTTTAAACATTTCACATAATTGGCTATGAACTTGAACTAGAAGCAATGAATGTCCACCAAGTTCAAAGAAGTTATCATGAATTCCTATGTCTTCAAGGTTAAGTAATTTTTGCCAAATATCAGCAATAGCTTGTTCTGTTTCAGTTTGAGGTGCTTGATAGACAACTTTCAACTCTGGGCGATTTGTATCAGCTAAGGGTAGTGCTTTGCGGTCAACCTTACCATTGGGTGTTAATGGTAGCGCCTCCAATGTCACAAAAGCTTTTGGTACCATGTAGCTTGGCAGCTTCGACTCCAAAAAGCTACGTAATTCAGTAATTGCCAGTGTTTGCTCTTTTTGAGGAACTAGATAGGCGACTATTCGTTGAGAATTTACCGATTCCTCGCTAACTACAACTACGGTTTCTCCCACTGCGGGGTGTTGATTTATAACCGCTTCAATTTCCCCCAATTCAATGCGGAATCCTCGAATTTTTATTTGGTTGTCAATTCTACCTATATACTCAATATCTCCACTTGGTAAATAGCGGGCTAGGTCGTCAGTTTTATAAAGGTGATCGCCCTGTTTGTTGCTGAAGGGATTGGGAATAAATTTCAGGGCTGTTAAGTCAGGTTGATTTAGATAACCTCTGGCTAATCCCAGTCCACCAATGTGTAATTCACCCGCTACTCCCATTGGTACTGGTTGCAAAGATTGATCTAAAATATACAATTGGGTATTAGCGATCGGCTTACCAATAGGTATAGAACCTGAAGAATGTTTACCGACTGGAACCTGATAAACACAGCAGCCTACCACTGTCTCTGTAGGGCCGTATTCGTTTACTAATATCGTATCTGGAGCTACATCTTGCCAGAAGGTGATGCTTTGGGCTAATAAATTTTCCCCACCAATAATAAAAGCTCTAGTTTTATTTGCTATCTCTTCTCTAGATAACTGTTGCTTAAGCAAGTCCAAGTGAGCAGGGGTAATTTTCAGCAAACTTAAATTCGAGCTTTTCTTTAAAGCTTGAGAAAGGGTTTCTATGCCTTTTTCTTCTGATAGTAATTCGACTGTACGACCAACTAATAAAGGAGACAAAAGACTGGTAATTGTTAAGTCAAAACCCAAAGGTGAGTGAACTAAAGTTCCTATTCCTTGTTCTACTGCGTATGCTTGAGTACACCAACTTAGATAATTAACTAATCCTTGATGAGGAATTAGAGTACCCTTTGGTTTACCAGTGGAACCAGAGGTGTAAATAACATAAGCTAAATTTAATTCGGTTGTTGTTGTAGTTGGATTGTCGATTTTTTGTTGGTTTATGACTTGCCAATCACTATCTATACAAACTACTTTAATTTCATTTATATCTAAATCGGCAATTAAATGCTGTTGAGTCAACAGCACTGGCATTTGAGAATCGTTGAGGATAAAATCTTTTCTTTCTAAAGGATAGCTAGGATCAATTGGTACATAAGCTCCACCTGCTTTTAAGGTGCCTAAAAGTCCAATCAACATTAAAGGCGATCTTTCGACACAAAGTCCTACCATTACATCTGGTTTCACACCTAATTGTTGTAGGTAATGAGATAGCTGGTTAGCAAGATTATTCAATTTTTGGTAGGTAAATTGCTGATTTTCATAAATAACTGCAATGTTGTCTGGTGTACGGTCGCACTGCTGTTCAAACCAGTTGTGGAGACATTTATATTTTAGCTCTGCTGTTTTAGTGTTGTTGAATGCAACTAAGAGTTGTTCCCGCTCTTGTTCATTGAGAAGGTTCAACTGTGATATAGCTGAAGAGGGGTTATTAATAACGCTCATTAACAAAGTTTGCCACTGGCTCGCCAAACGTTTAATATCTTTTTTAGGGAAAAGATTAGCATCATAGTGAAATTCTACTTTGACTATATCATTTTGTGTACGAACACAAGAAAGTTTCACTTTAAATCTGTCCAAGCAGACGTCATGCTGATAAATTGTAAATGCTACTTCACCAACATTATAATTATTAACTATGTCTTCAAAATCAAAACAAAATAGTAAAAATGACTGCTCTCTATCACCCGCACTTGTTTTTGCAAATGCATCCCAATTAAAACTGTCTTGCCATTCAAGCATTTCATCTGTTAACTTGTTAACCTGTATTAAGGTTTCAGTGAATGTATGATTTGCCTGCAAGTGATAAACAAGCGGTAAGTATTTGGCAAATAAACCTAGTGCTGTTTTTAATTCTTCATAGTTGCGTCCTTCACATCCTACACCCGTAATTAAATTTGATTGTCCAGTCAGACGCCAAAGTAGAATTTGCCAACAAGTAAGAAAAAATCTATCTATCGAAATTTGATATTTTTGGGATATTGCAGCAATTTTAGTGAGTAAATCGCTGTGAATCACTAACCTAATAACTTGAGGTTCAAATTCTGATTTTTGAGAAAAAGAATTCTCAAAAGGAAGCTTTAAGCTATCCAGAGCCGAAAAATCTACTTGCTGCCAGTAATTTGTTCTTATTGTAGTCCCTTCTGCCTCAACTAATTCATTCTGCCACGCAGCGACATCAGCATATTGTAATGGTTCTTCATTTAGCTCTGTATTCTGCAAACAGGTACTATAATAGTAACTAATTTCATAAACTAAATTTTTCAATGTTTTACAGTCAGAACACAGGGATAGTAAGTTTACAAATAAAATGTGTTTTTTGGAAGCAAAACTTACCAATTCAAATTTTAACCCTTGCCCAATAGACTGTTCTCTGAATTTATCAAAGAGCGCTTCTATCTCTTCCTCTTGAGAATATTTATTTCTTAAATAGTAATTTTTTAAAAATACATTGCTATTAGTATCTATTACTTGAATAGGTGTTTTAAAACCACGCAAAAAATGAAAATGTGTGCGAAGAATCTCGTTTCTATAAATAACTTTATTTAACGCTTCTCTTAATATTTCTACCTGTAAATCTCCTTCAATTAGAACAGCACATTGATTACAATATAAATTACTACCTTGCTGTACTAACCAAAGGTGCTTCTGTTGAGGAGATAGTGGAAAACCCTGAATTTTTTCTTGCATTTTGATTGTTCAATTCCAATTTGGAAATTTAGCAAAAATTTGTCAAATATTTTATTTCATTTGACAGATGTCAAATAGGGAAAATTACGAAAGTTTTTCACATCGCTTTAAGCATATAATCATCCTGATAATTAACTAATAATTTCCATAAAAATAGTGCGATTTTGTTAATTAACTTAACCTTAACAACAAAAAACTATGCTCACATTTTCTATCCAAATCTATACCAAATCTCAAGTTTGACTAAAAGTTATTAGTCCGCCCATCGCGACGAAAAGCTTGCGTTCTCCCACATAGGGATTGCGTCCATGAGCAGTTAACACATTGTCCAGTAATAATATGTCGCCTTGTTGCCAAGGAAAACATACTTCTAATCTCTGATATACTGCACAGATCTCAAGCATTGTAGAGTCTTCAATAGGAGTGCCATCTCCGTAATAGCAATTTCGTGGTAAATCTTCTTCCTGAAAATATGAAAGTAGCGACTCACGGGTTTGTGTTTCTAAACAGGCTAAATGCCAATGTTGTGCTTGATTAAACCAAGAAAATTCACCTGTTTGAGGATGCTTAACTATAGCTGGACGAATAGCAATTGTTCTCAATCCACCATCATTTTTCCATTCAAAATGAATTAAATTACTTCGACAAAAATTTTCTACTTTCACTCTACTTTGGGTTTGGAAAACTGTTTGCCAGTCCAGCCCTAATCCATTTCCATAATTACGAACATACATAACTTGATTTTCAACAAATCTTTCCCTAATCTTGGGTTTGATAAGTTGAAACACCTTACGACTATCAACTATTGGGGTTTCTCCCCCTTGTTGTGCAGGTTGACGACAGCCGAACAAAATTTTTATAGGCCATTGATAATTAAAAGAATTTTCGTTATGCCACAACAACTTGCTTTCAGCAGGGTAAAAAACTGGAGTATAAACTTTACCACTTACCGTTTCGCGGGGATGTTCACCATTTTCATTGAATAGTTCTGAGCAAACCGCTAGACCAAATCTTTCAAAAGCTGCTGCCGTAGTAATATTAAATCCTTTAAAAAGGATAGCACCATGTTTGATTAAATTTGTATCTACAAATTTTCGATTGGCTTCTGCCCAATCTGCAATATCAACATCTGATACAAAAGGTTTTATAACTAATGGTAGAGTTTGCTCATCTCCAAAATAATCTATTTTGATTATTTCGGTTTCTAAACTGATAGATTTTCTGCCAATATTAGGAAATTTATGCTGAAAATTAGAGTTATTTATTTTTACCTGTTTCATTTCTATCCTCAACTTTAATTACGGTTTCAACTACTTTGCGCTTAATGAGACTTAACTTTTGTTTATGTTCTTCTTTTCGCTTTCGTTCTTCACTCAATTGATATTGTTTTTCTGATTTAATGATAATTTTTTTTAGATGATTTATTCTTATGTCAGGGTTTACAACAATCTGAGATAAAATTATATCAAAATTCTTTAATAACTTAATCATATTAATATTATTAAACAAGTCTTTGTTATATTTTAACAAGCCAACTATTCCTTGCTCTGTATCCGTCAGTTCTAGAAGTAGGTCAAATCTTGCTACCGTATTTCCTAAATAATCTAAACGAGTCAAGCTTAAATCTGAAAATTTTAAAATATGTGTAGGAGTATTTTGAAGGATAAATTTGACTTGAAATATAGGAGTTTGGTTTAATTCTCTTTTAGGATTAAGAGCGCTAACTAATTTCTCAAATGGTAAATCTTGGTGAGCATAAGCTTCTAGACAAATTTTACGTACTTGCTGCAAAAAATCGCTAAAATTTTGATTATCTGATAGATAATTACGTAACACTAATTGATTAACAAAAAAACCAATTAAATTCTCTATCTCATTTCTATTACGGTTAGCAATATCAGTACCGACAATAATATCTTTATCACCTGTATAGCAGTATAGTAAAACTTTAAAGGCTCCGAGTAGTGTCATAAATAATGTCGTTCCTAGACTATCACCTAACTTCTGAATTGCTTGGGATAATGCCTTTGGAATCATCAAAGTTTCCTTCCCTTCCTGAGAGGTTTTAGATTTTGACAATTGGCGATTTGTAGGTAATTGTAAAACTGGTAAATTATCTCCTAATTGCTTTTTCCAGTATGTAAGCAAGGTGTCAAGTACCTCATCCTGTAGCCAGCTTCTTTGCCAAGCAGCAAAGTCTGCATACTGAATATGAATATCCGTAAGTGGTGAAGACTTCCCACTAGAAAAAGCTTCATAAAGAATTGATAACTCTCGAATAAATACTCCTTGTGACCAACCGTCAAAGATAATATGATGTATCGTTATCAACAGCACATATTGCCTATTTTTAAATCGTAAAAGAGTTAAGCGTAACAACGGGACTTGTGCTAAATCAAATGATTGTTGATAGTTTTCTTGTCTTAACCTTTGTACTTCTGTCTCCTGTTCAGTATCAGGTAAATCTTCTAAATCTACTAATGGTAAGGGTATCTCTAAAGCAGGAGCAATAATTTGAACTGGTTGCCCATTTACAATCTGTAAACACGTTCGTAAAATTTCATGTCTTCGCACTATTTCATTGATGCTTTGCTTCAAAGCTTTTATATTGAGCGAACCTTGTAGTAGCAGTGCGGCATAATCATTGTAAGCATATGATTTTGGATCTAATTGATGTAGGAAATATAATCTCTGCTGTGCAAAAGATAGAGGTAATTCTATCTCTCGTGAAACTCGTTCAATTTGTTTAGAATCAGGTTCATGCTGACCCCGCAAGCGCTTTTCTAAAATTGCTTGTTTTGCAGGTGAGAGTTTAGAACGTCGTTTAATAATTTCGTCTGCTCTGCTATCCATAATATTATTAAAAATAAAAACTTAATAAATTACTTTAAAATTTACATACAAAGGTACAGGTTGAATTCGACTTAAATCATTTTCAAAAATCACTAAATCACCATTCTTATCAATTTCTTTAAAACCAACAAATTTATAAGATATATACATCATTCTGTTGCGATTATTTTGTACAAATTCTGCTAAAAGACGGACATTACTGCTTTTAGCTAGACTCATGACATGATTCATCATAATTGTGCCAACTCCCCGCGACATGACACGACAAGACATCAACAACAGCTTAATTGTCCATGATTTGGGTCGGCATTCAATCAAAACTAAACCTATTTTTCCGTAGCTGCCATACTTATCTTCCAGATTTGCAATCAGCAGTTTATGGTTTTCTGATTGCCGAAAATGATTGAGTTCATCATAGGAGTAGGTATAACCAGTTGTATTCAATTGGTTAGTTCGTAATGTTAATTCTTCTGCACGCTGCAAGTCTTCTTCTTTTGCAGAACATATTGTGAAACTCATGTTGAGAGTAGCTAAGAATTCGTCTGCTGTGCCAACAAATTCTTGCTCTGCATTTTGACGTTCTATATCACTTAGATACATCAATCTTCTAATTCGTGAATCTTCCGTAATAAAACGGGGATTCATGACTGGCATATCTAAAATATTTCCTATTTCATCTGCGTTGATACAGAGAATTTCTGGTAAAGTATATTTTACTTCTTCTAGTTCAAATAACTGGTCGTCGATGAAGGCGATCGCATCTATTCCAATATTAAGTAAACCAGCTATTTCTTTTAAAGAGTTAGCTTTAGAATTCCAGTTAATTTGTGGATATAAAAAATAATCTTTCAAACCAAATTCTTCTAATTTAGCTATTGCTGTGACATGAGCATTCTTACTAGCTATAGATTGTAGAATACCACGACTATCTAATGTCTGAATCAGATTTATTATATTTTCTCGTAAAGAAATTTTCTCATCTTCCAGCAAAACTCCGTGCCATAGAGTATTATCTAAATCCCAAACGACACATTTAATAAATTTTTTGTCTTTTTGTTTACTATTTATGTTTTGCTCTTCAGTACTAATCATACTTTATATCCTTTCTGCTAATTTCTGTTCCATAACAGCAGGAACAGTTGAAATAAGATAATTTTGATAACCTGATTCTGCAATAGTAATTTCTTGAATTTGAGTACTACCTTCAATAATTTCCATGATTTTAGAATCTCGTAAATACCTTTCGACTGAGTACTCACTACTACAACCATTGCCACCATGAATTTGTACAGCATCATTTGCTATTTTGGTGGCTACTGTGGATGTAAAGTACTTGGCAATAGAAGTTTCTATAATCGAGTTTGGATCGTTAATCTCTTTAAGATAACCAGCTTGATAACATAACAATCTTGCTGCTTTGGTGTTAGTTATCATCTGAGTAATCTTTTGGCGAATTAATTGATGTTCTTTAAGGTAAACACCAAACTGTTTTCGCTCCTTTGTATACTTGATACAAGCTTCTAAACAAGCTTGGGCAATACCTACACAACCAGATGCTACGCTATATCTACCATAATCAAGTGCAGAAGCAGCAATGTAGGAGAATCCAAAGCCTAATTTACCTACTAAATTTTCTAAGGGAAGGTAGCAGTTATCAAATTGCAATTCCGCAACCATCGAAGCCCTAGTACCTAAAATACCAGACATCGGTTTGATTGACAGTCCTGGGCTATTTTTTTCCACTAAAAAAGCACTAGGTCTACCTTCGCATTTAGCAAAGACCAAAAATACATCTGCTATTTGTCCATAAGTAATCCATTTCTTGTGTCCATTTAAGACATAAGCATCATCAGCAAGTGTTGCTGTTGTTTCTACACTTTTGGCATCACTACCTACATTCGGTTCGCTTAATGCAAAAGCAGCGATGTTTTCTCCAGATGCAAGTTTGGGAAGCCAATACTCTTTTTGAGATTTATTACCCCATTTACACAAAGCTTGGGAAACCATGTTGTGAACTGTCAGCAAACTCCGCACTGAAGAACATCCCCGTCCTATTTCTTCGTTGAGTATGCCATAGGTAATCATATCCATTCCTTTACCACCATATTCTTGGGGTAATATGGCACCAAGAAAACCACGTTCAGCTATTTTTTTAATTAGTTCTAGTGGAGTAAATTCTTTCCTATCCCATTCACGAGCATGAGGGCATATTTCCTGATTAACAAAAGCTCTAAATGCAATTTTAGAGTTTTTCTGTTGAGAAGAAAGTTCTAGTTTCATAACATATTTTTTGCCACTTTAAGCTTAAGTTATAACGCCTTACAAAAAAACTCATATAAAAAATTTTCAAATTTTGACAATTCTGGGTGACGTAAATGCACTAACAGAACTACTCGTTCTTTCTGGCTTTTATTCCAGGCTTCATGCTCAAAGCTCTGATCAAAAAATAAAGTTTTCCCCTCAGTCCAACTCCGCATTTCACTTCCGACCCTAATTCCACAACTTTCGGGAATCATTAATCCCAGCTGACAGGTAATATAAACATTTGAAGTATCATGGTGTGGAGGTAAGACAACTCCCGGTTTTAAAACAAGAAAATAAACATCTTCAAAAGGATCTATAAAAGATTCCAGCTTAGACAAAATGTTTACAGTTTTTGGAAATAAATATCTGGCTTTTTGAGTAAATTTACCATCTAACCACAATCTAAATAGTAACCAGTCATCTTTTTTGTGAGATGCAGGTAGTTCAATGTCAGTTAAATGCTCATAAATTGAACCATCACTTGGATCAATAACTGGAGTGAAATTATTTTTATTAGAGATATTCATTAACAACTCATCTTTTATCTCTTTCGCACCTTCTTCAAGGGTATTTGTCACTATTTTGAAAACGTCGTAGTCATCAGGTTGATACCAAGGTTTAGAAGTAAGACCAAGATATAAAAACAATGTTGGTTTTTGTTGTGAGTTCCAATCAACAATGTTTATATCTATCAGCCCCAAATAAAATTTTAGAGAATTCTCAAATTTATGAACATTACTATTGGGAAACAAAAAATCTAATAATTTGAGTAGCAAAAAAAATACTTTTATCTTTATCCTATCTAACTTAGGCAATATTTTATGATTTTGGAGAGATTCCTTATATTGTTGATATTCTTGCAAATTATTCACTTCTATTTTCCTCCATTACGAATTTGCTTTTATCGAGTGATATAAGTATTTTATTTCTCTACAAAATTAATGATAATCTTAGCTCATGTTTTACTACTACAAACGCTTAACTTGTGAAAAATGCACTATAAACTCTATATCTTGACTTTTAATAGTACTGATTTTAGTAAAACAATGCTTGACAATCGTTTAAAATACTCCTCAAGATGAATGGAAAATTCTGCTTTACTACTGCACGAGAATAGCAGTTTTACGTTCAATTAAATTAGTGATAGAATTGATTGTGCGAAAATTTTCAAACTCTAAATCCTCGTTTTCAATAGCAATTTGAAACTCTTGCTCTACGAATAAAACAAGTTGCATGGCAAACATAGAATTGACAAAACCTAGAGCAAAAATGTCTTCATCTGGTTGTAAATCATGATTGTCGAAAAATTTTGAAATAAAAGTCTTGAGTTGAATTTGAATTTCGTTCATTAATCTTGATTATTCCTATTTAACTATTGCTTGTTCCCTATTGCCTTTTATTGATATACGTAAAATCCTTTACCACTTTTTCTACCGTGCAACCCTGCATCTACCATTTTTTTTAGTAAGGGACATGGTCTGTATTTACTATCGTTAAAGTTTTCGTACAAGACTTCGATAGAAAATAAAATGGTGTCTAGCCCAATCAAATCTGCTGTTTCTAAAGGACCCATTTTGTGACCAAAACAGCCTTTAAAGATTTTGTCTACATTTTCTGCTGTCGCAACTTGATCTTGTAGCAGAAAAACAGCTTCGTTAATAGTTAACATCAACACGCGGTTGGAAACAAAACCGGGTGAATCATTAACAATTATGCATTCTTTGCCCATCTGAGCTAGCATTTTTTTTGCTATCTCAATCGTTGTGTCAGAGGTATGATGCCCGCGAATCATTTCTACTATCGGCTTCATTGGTACAGGATTCATAAAGTGGATACCAATAACTCTATCGGCACGTTTAGTGATTGAAGCAATGCGGGTAATGGGAATTGCAGATGTGTTAGCCGCGAATATACAATCTGCTGGGCAAATAGATTCTAATAAGGGATATACTTCTCTTTTAATATCCCATTTTTCGGTAACATTTTCAACTACAAAATCTGCTTTTTCGAGAATTTTATAGCTTGTTGAAAGTTCGATTTTGCCGATAATATCATCTGGGCTTTCTTCGCAATCGCCTTTCTTGAAAAAACTTTGAAAGCGGATATTATTCTTAATTTCCTGTTTAGCTTTATCTAGAATATTTTCATAAATATCTACGAGTATTACTTGATACCCTGTTTGAGCAAGGTTCTGTGCAACCCCTATTCCCATCACCCCTGCTCCAACTACACCTACTGTTTGAATGTACATAAATATTACCTCCTTTTGCCACCTAATCTTGAAAAGTTGAAATCCGCTTCTCTGCTTCACTTTCTGGTAATTCTTCTAATTCACCTATCAACATATCCTCAATCACTAAAGCTAATTCAGCTATAGTTGGTGCTTCAAAAATACAGCGTAGTGATAGTTCTAAATGCAAATCTTGACGAAGTTGGGAAACAATCTGAGTTGCTAGTAACGAGTGTCCACCCAAATCAAAAAAGTTATCATGAATACCCACCTTCTCTAAATGTAAAACTTTTTGCCAAACCTGAACAATGGTCTTCTCTATGTCAGATTGAGGTGGTTGAAAAACTGCTGTCAAATCTGGACGCAAATTTTCAGGTACTCTTAATGCACGATGGTCTACTTTGCCGTTAGGTAACAAAGGTAAGGCATCTAACACAACAAATGTAGAAGGAATCATGTATTCAGGCAGTTTTTCCTTCAGAAAATTTCGTAATTCATTAACAGAAAGCGTAGTTTCTTGATGGGTAACTAAATATCCAACCAAACATTGACCATTTAATACATCTTCTCTAGCAACGACTACTGTTTCTCGTACTGCTAGGTGTTGGTTGATGAAAGCCTCTATTTCTCCAAGTTCAATGCGAAAACCACGCACTTTTACTTGGTAGTCAGTCCGACCAATGTACTCTATTTCTCCATTGGGTAGATAACGTCCTAAATCTCCTGTTTGATAAAGACGTGCAGCAAAATTATCGCTAAAGGGATTGGGGATAAATTTTTCTGCGGTCAGATCAGGACGGTTTAAGTAGCCTCGTGCTAGCCCGTCTCCACCAACATATATCTGTCCTGGTACGCCCACCGGAACAGGTCGCTTGTTTGCATCCAGTATATATATCTGCGTATTCGCAATTGGACGACCAATTAAAACGGGTGCTGATACGGGTGCTTGTGGACTGATACTGTAGTAAGTAACATCCGCCGATACCTCCGAAGAACCGTAAAGATTTAACAAGGTACTATCTGGCAAACTCTGCCGAAATTGCATAAGCAATTCAGTAGACAGTGATTCACCACTACTAACCCACAACTTTAACTTGGGTAGCTGTAACTGTAAGACATCGTATGTATTCAACAGTAGGCGTAGTAATGAAGGAACGAGTACTATCCGCGTGATATGATTCTGGAAAAGAGTAGTTACAAACTCTTGTGGATCTTTGACAACTATATCGGGGACTATTACTGTAGTTATCCCTTGTAATAAAGGGACAAAGATTTCCCAGACTGAATCCACAAAGTTTAAAGATGTTTTCTGGCAACAAATTTCTCCCGGTACAAAAGGATAATTCTGCCACATCCATTGACAGCGATTGATAGCACCCTGATGCAAACCAAGAACTCCCTTCGGTTGACCCGTAGAACCAGAGGTATATATAACGTAAGCTAAGTTGTTGGCTTGTGAGCTATTAACAGGGTTATCTTGGCTGTATTGGTTAATGATGTCGAGGTCGCTGTCCAGGCAAATTACCTGTGCTTTGTGTTCAGGAAGTTTCTCTATCAGGTGCTGTTTAGTTAACAGTACTGTAGTTTGGCTATCTTTTAAGATGAAGGCTAAGCGATCTTTGGGATGTGTAGGATCTAAGGGCAAGTAGATTCCACCAGCTTTGAGGATTGCTAATAGCCCAATCACCATTTCTAGTGAACGTTCTATACAGATACCCACAAGCGCTTCTGATTTCACACCTAACTTTTGCAGGTAGTGTGCTAGTTGATTTGCCCGGTTGTTTAAGTCTCGATAGGTTAATTGTTGATTTACTCTGCAAGAAACTCTGCTATGCGCGTCTACAAAGGTGAGTGCAACAGCATCTGGTGTTTTCTCTACCTGTTCCTCAAACAATTGATGAATGCATTTATCTTGCGGATAGTCTGTCTTGGTATCATTCCACTCAACTAATAACTGTTGGACTTCAGATGGCGTTAAGAACTCCAAGTCTGAAATGGGTTGTTCGGGATTGCTAACTATGCTTTCAAGTATTGTCTGGAAGTGTCCAAGCATCCGGGTTACAGTATCCGCATTAAATAAATCCGTGTTGTACTCGCAAGTTGCAACCAACCCTTGCTCAGAATCCTCCATAAACAATGTCAAATCAAACTTCGATGTCTCGTTGTAACCTTCTTCGTAAGTAACTGATACATCTGACAGACTTGGATTTGATATTGGAACATTCTGGAGAACGAACATCACCTGAAATAGTGGATTGTAACTCAGGTCTCTTTGTGGTTGTATTTCCTCTACTAACTTTTCAAAAGGTAAGTCCTGATGAACGTAAGCTTCTAAAGCTGTTGATTTCACCCGTGCTAACAAATCTTGAAAGCTCAAATCGCTAGAAAGTTCTGTACGTAGTACCAAAACATTGACAAAAAACCCTATCAATGTCTCAATTTCTGCTCTGTTACGATTGGCAATTGGCGAACCGACTAAAATATCAGTCTGACCTGTGTAGCGATACAGCAAGATTTTGAAGGCTGTAAGCAAGGTCATAAACAGAGTTACTCCCTGCTGACGGCTCAAATTCTTCAGTGCTTTTGTCAGAGTTTCAGACAGAATTAATTTTGCTTGAGCGCCATTGAAGGTTTGAACCGGGGATCGCGGACGGTCAGTAGGCAGATTCAATACAGTTAAATCGCCACCTAACTGCTGCTTCCAATACTCTAACAGGGGTTGAATATGCTCGCTTTCTAACCACTGATGCTGCCAATATGCAAAATCTACATATTGGATAGGTAATTCAGGAAGTGGAGAGAGTTTTCCTGTTGAGTATGCTTCATACAGCGCTGCTAGTTCTCTGATGAGAACTCCCATAGACCAACCATCTGCAATAATATGATGCAGCGTAAGGAGGAGTCTGTATTCTTGTTCAGCTAAACGCAAAAGCTTTACACGCCAGAGCGGTTCGTTTGACAGGTCGAAGGACTGTTGAGCGATGAGAGTGGATAGACGTTGCAGTTCTTTTGTGCGATCGCTCTCTGACAATTCTCGCAAGTCTTCAACTGACAAAGCTAGCGATGCAGATGACTTCACAACCTGAACAGGTTTGCCTTCACTAACTACAAAGTTTGTCCGTAAGCTGTCATGGCGTCTAAGAATTTCGTTTAAACTTTGCTCTAGTGCAGCTATGTTAATATCCCCTGTCAGGTTAATAATAATAGGAATGTTATATGCAGGATTATCAGGAGCTAACTGATTGATAAACCACAATCGCTGCTGTGCAAAAGATAAAGGATGGACTTGGGTGGTTTTCTCAGCTCGACCCAGAAATACTGACACTTGAGAAGCAGTTGATGTCAGTTCAGCAAGTATCTTAGTGGAGAGCGATCGCAAATTCAAACCTTCAAAAAAGTCAGCTACAGATACAGTAACTTCCAAGTCAATCTCAATTCGGTTTTTGAACTCGAAAACTTTGATAGAATCGAGTCCTAAAGCGCTTATTGGCTGTTGAGGGTTAATTTCATACACTGGTATTGAAAGTACCCGTGCAATATTATCTTGAAGATAAGACTCTAACAGCGGCTGGCACTCCTGTGGAGTGAGTGATAAAAGAGCTTCACGCTGTAACCTATTTTTATTTCCATCAATATTAGTACTTTTTTGAATACTACTGCCAACGACTTCCAGTTTACCTGCTAAAAAATCGGCTTTTGTAGCACGACGTTGAATTTTACCGCTGGAAGTTTTAGCAATACTGCCAGGTTTTATTAGCACCACTGCATAGATTTGCACCTCATATTCTTCGGCAACTGCTTGACGAATCGCTGTAATCACTTCCTCAAGATTTGGTTTGGCACGAAATTCTAACTCTTGCACAATTACCAGTTGTTCTTCGTTGCCTACTTCAACCGAGAAAGCTGCTCCACTACCTGAACGTAATGATGGATGACTACGTTCTACAGTTAACTCTATGTCTTGTGGGTAGAGGTTGCGACCCCTAATGATAATTAAATCTTTGGCTCGACCTGTAATGAAGAGTTCTCCATTGTGCAAAAAGCCCAAATCACCAGTGCGTAGAAACGGCCCTTCTTCTGTATCTTTCACGTAGGCGTGGAATATTTGCTCTGTTTCCTCTTTCCGATTCCAATAACCTTGACCGACACTGGGGCCAGATACACAGATTTCGCCAATTTCATTTGGGGAACAGGGAGTTAATGTTTTAGGGTTGACAATGGCAATCTCCTGTTGAGGAATGGTTCTACCACAGCTAACAAAGGTCTGAGTATCTTCACTATCGGCAGATGCTTCAACGACTAGATTTTTCTCCAGTGCTGATTTTGTAACTGTTACCAAAGGAGGTAAAACTTTCTGGAAACCACCGGAAACCATCAAAGTTGCTTCCGCCATACCGTAACAGGGATAGAACGCTTGCGGACGAAAGCCACACTCTGCAAAGGCTGCGGTAAATCGCTCTAAAGTATCATACCGAACTGGTTCAGCACCGTTAAACGCGACACTCCAACTACTTAAGTCAAGAGTTTCTTTTTGTTCTTGGGTAACCCTCTGGATACACTGGTCATAAGCAAAGTTAGGCCCACCACTGGTGGTACCTTTATACCGAGAAATAGCCTGCAACCAGCGATAGGGACGTTGCAAAAAAGATGCAGGAGACATGAATACGCAACCAAACCCACCGTACAAGGGTTGCAGTATCCCACCAATTAGCCCCATGTCATGGTAAATAGGTAGCCACGAGATAAATTGACTGGTGGGAGAATGTTCCATGAGTTGGTAAGTCGTGGCAGCGTTGTGTAGTAGGTTGCCATGACTGAGGATTACACCTTTGGGTACGCCTGTAGAACCCGATGTATATTGCAGAAAGGCTATAGTATCTGCATTGATTAAAGGTTGTTGCCAAGAATCTTCTACACCCTGTGCAAGGTTATCGGTAACAAGCCAGCGTAAATTTCTTTGGTCTGTTTTCTCTGCCAATATAGATTGCACTGTGGGAAGCATTGCCGTTGTGGTCAAAGCGATACTAGCTTGTGCATCAGCCACAATTGCTTGTATTCTGGACGCTTTGCGCTTATTGTGAGGTGGAAAAGCAGGAACTGCTATCACCCCTGCATACAAACAACCGAAAAAAGCACTCAAGTAATCTAATCCTGGTGGGTAAAGCAGTAAGGCACGTTCACCGCTCATACCCATTGCTTGCAGTTGAGATGCGATCGCACGAGAGCGCCGATCCAATTCTTGATAAGTCAGTGTCGCTTCTTGGCTTTCTCCATCCTCCAAAAAAGTAAAAGCGCGATGTTCAGGTTGTGTAGAGCTTCTCAAGCGCAGAACATCAACAACTGTAGAACAGTTATGGGAAATTTCTTTGAAGCCTTTGGTTGGTTGGGTCATTTTATTCCTCAGGCATGAAGATGCACATAAATAATCTTTAAAATCCTGCTTTGTCCACAGCACATTCAATTGCTACTGAGTCAAAGTGCTTTCCTCATACGTTTATTAGCTAAAACTGGATAAAGTCTTGATAATGTTGCTTTATGGTAAGTACCAAGTAATTACAGCATTAGAAAGGCAATTGTTTTTTAAATATATAGCAACTAGCTTTTAATTACACTCATTTTACTCTAAAGGCAAACAATACCTTTTTGCAACCAAGTAACAATAGAGAATTCTTATCAATAGTCTTAAGAGTGATTGTGATTCACTATTTGAAATCCTTTCCAAGATTGTGTGCAATCAAGCTTCTCACAGAAAGCTTTGACCGTCGCTTCGCTGCAAGTCAAAAGGCAAAAGAAACATGATCGAAGACGATGTTTAAGGCGACTCAATTGTTTCAAGCAGAACTCTAAAATGGCTCAGATGTTAATTTTGACTGAGCGATCGCCTCAAGACAACGCTCAAGACTAGGATCGCCTGCAAAAATCTGTCTTTTCAGCTTGTGAGCAATTTTTATCATATCCTTACTTGGTAACCAGGGAAAAATGACTGTCTCCCGTGGTGTGGAAAAGATTTTGATTAGCTGTTCAATCAGTTGCTCTTTAAGATCTGATTCTGGAAAAACGATTACAGTCTTTGCCCGTTCAATTAGCCAATCGTGATCCCAGTCATCAGAGGTAATCGCAATAGCAAGAGCAGCAAAGGGTATACGTTCGACAAATTGTGGTGAGGCTGTATCACCACAAAACAAAAAATGTTGCTTTCCCAACAAGTACCAGCCTAACTGAAGTTCATTATCAATAGTACTAACAGGAGAGAAAGTCTCGCTTCAGTAACAATTACCGTTACTGCTGTTGAAATCCAAGAGTTAAGTGAAGAGGAACAAAGCTTACGGCTGCACTTAGAGCAAAAAGTTGAACGCGCTTTTTATGAAGCTGGGAAGGCGTTAATGCAGTTACGCGATCGTAGGCTATACCGTTCCACACACAAAACATTTGAGGATTATTGCCGCGATAGATTTGGTTTGTCAAGCTTTGGGATGGAGGGTACACCATTGGGTTAAAGCATCTTAAGTCTTGCAATTACTCACCTTTGGAATGTCAGCAAATACAACAAATCAGCGCTCGCATCAGCAAAATATACGACCGTGCTTTGGAAGAATCGGTTCAAAGGTTTTTGGAGTCTTTAGGAAAATTAAACCGACCTTATTTAACTACTTTGGAAGAAAAACTGTTGAATGTTTTGGAGTCGGGAATTGGGAGTAGAACTAATCCAAAATCCAAAATCTAAAATCTAAAATCGGATGACTCAATTCTTAATTGTGACTGTGCGATCGCCTGACTACAACGCTCAAGACTAGGATCTCCTGCGAATACTCGTCTATTTAACTGATGAGCGATTTCTACCATATTCCTACTTGGTAGCCACGGAAAAATTACTATGTCCCCAGATGCCGAAAACATCTTGATTAACTGTTCAATCATATCCTCCTTGAAATCTGATTCGGGAAAGATAATTACAGTCTTTGCCCGCTCAATTAACCAATCATGATCCCAGTCATCAGAGGTAATCGCAATGGCAAGGGCAGCAAAGGGTATGCGTTCGACGAATTGTGGTGAAGCAGTATCACCATAAAACACAAAATGTTGCTTTTCTAGTAAAAACCAACTTGGCTGAATTTCATCCCTTGTCTCAATCACAGGTGAAACTAAAGATGACTTTACTACACTAACTTCTAAAAGTGGTGTTTCAACTTCAACCGCCTCCTGCGGAATTATAGCCACAATCTCTGACTTAGAAGTAAGTGAGTGTCGTGGCTCAAGGGAAGTAGAAGCAGAGGTAGACTGCGAACTCTCTTCCTTAATTACCTGACGGATATCCTTATGAGTCAAGGTTTCGCCTCCCTTAGCACGTTGAAGAATTTCTTCACGGACGTTTTCTGGAGTTGATGGTGCTGCTAAAAGATAGAGAGCGGTAGTCGCAATATCAATTTGTGCAAGATTTGCACATTCATCAAATGCTTCATAAACATTAATAAAGTTATAAGCTGTACGCCGACTCCAACCAAACTCAGCTTTTAGCCATGTATCAAACTGACCATGCTTTAGCTGTGATCGCACATCAGCTAGCTTTTGACCTATTTCCCATATATCCTGTGCCGAGCGCCGCAAACGCTCTTTAATTTCTCCGGTTCGCTGCTGAATAACACCACGCTGTTTGTCATCCAAAACGCTGTAGTCAAAACCAGTGAATGTTTGGTTCTGTTTTTTCAACTTGCTCACAATTAGCTTAGACTATCTTTTACAAAACTATTCTATTATTATAAAATATTTCATCCTAAACAAATTAAACCCGCACAACTGCAATCTTGTGGGTAGATTTGAGTAATTTTAATGAAATCCTCATTTTAAATACTACATTTACTACATTTTTGTATCAAAACATATATTTCAAGTATGATGGTAGCAACATGGTATATAGTTTCATTTTATGTTATGCTTAGTGAGAATTATTTTAATTAAGACCTGTATTAAATAACATTATGAAAAATGGATATAAAGAATAAATCGCCATAAACACGAAATTGGCTACCTACGGAAGCCACAGAACACTCATAAGAGTAATCCAAAAAAATAAATCCCCAGGCTTATATTTATTTAGGCCAACCAAGATTGCTCTTGAAGTTCGTGCAGCCCCATAAAGGTGCTGTGCAAGGTCAGACATTTTATTACGAATAAGTGCTTTAGCAGAAAAATTAAATCATCGAGCGAATATCTAACGCCGATATTTGAAAGGGGTCTTGAACCCGGTTGAAGGAAAGGCAAAAAGTTTTCTCAAAATCTCATATTGGCTGGGCATTCTACTTTGTTGGAGATCTCTAAATGTGGATAATTTCCTATTAGAAGTTGATCATATTTTTGTTTGCACAACAAAAGATGCTGCAAATAATTCAGTTCTTCAAGAACTTGGTTTTCATTGCTCTGAGCAGAGAATACAGCGTGTGGAACAAGGAACAGCCTCAAGGGCAATTTTTTTTGAGAACACTTATCTTGAACTGATTTGGATAGAAAACGAACATGCTTTTAAAAGACAGTATGACTATACTGGCATCCATACCCCAGCACGTTTTGAGTGGCAACACACGGGAGCATCACCCTTCGGAATTGGTCTACGTTATAAGTCTCAAACAGCAAAATCACCTCTACCTTTTACACAACGAAGCATTAAAAGTATGAGACCAGATCTATCTGTTCGCTTTGCAAATAACAATCTTGCAAGTTTGTCAGAGCCTATTTGTTTTGTTCTTCCTAACTCCATTGCTCTCACAGCTTGGCTTGATTGTTCATTATCAGCACATCAGCAGTTAATCTCTCACCCTTTGAATGTAAATAAGCTAACAGGAGTTAAAGTCACAGTTAATAGCGACAGATCTCTAAGTCATGCTATTTCCCTCCTGTGTTTGCACGAAATCATCACTATTGAAAGAGGAACATCTCCGCTGCTGGAGCTAACGTTTGATACTCAAATGAGAGGAAAAATTCTTGATGCACGACCCATACTACCGATTCTGTTTAGGTATTGAAGTTTTGTTCCGCGTCTACAATTGTGCACTTTATTTCAACAATAAGTATTTACGGTAACTCACTAAACACAACCATATGCAAAAAGTCAATCATCTGAGAAAATTAACAAATATTTGTAAACAAGGGATTGATAATCGCTATAAATTTGCATTAGTCTAATTGAGGATAATCTAATCTAAGCCAATTTCAATCTGCTCTTTGTTAATAGTGCTTAAAACATGCCAACATCAAGAATTTACATAAAAGATAGTTGTTTTGTTTGCTTCTACTAATCAATTAATGCAACCTACTCGCAGTATGTGTTGCAGATCACAGCTACAATCAAAGCAACAAGCTAGGGCATTCCTAAGTGGACCGACTTATACAAAAGAATCTGAAACAGAGGTATCACTATGGCAACAATGGGAAGATATTGCAAAGCTTACTCTCTGAAAAAATTACGTGAGTTCAGTCAATGGACGGAGTGTACTGAAAATACAAGGAAAGAAAAAAAGGAAGTTTCGGGCAACGAAGTTGAAATTAATAGAGAGTTAACTGATGATGACTTTCTTTATGTACAAGAAAACTACGTAGTCACAGATGGGGTTTTCAAGGATGAGAATATCGTTTTTGACAATATAACTCCCGAATGGAAAGATTTTTGCCACAAGATCCTTGCATTTGAGCTCCCAGTTTACAAGCCTGTACAAGTAAGTACATGAACATTAAAAAACAGCCAAACTTGGCTGTTTTTTTCAGGTGGATCTACTTACAAACATCTGCAAATCAAAATAAAAGTGATTCATAAGGAGAAGACACTTGTATGAATGAGTTAGTGCAACGATTGTCAGAAGGGGAACATCCTGTTGAAGCAAGCTTACGACCAGACAAAACAGCTACAGCACTCAAAGAAAGTATCGACCGAGGCTACGTACATATTAAATTCACAAATACTAAGGGAGGTACTGATTTAGGTGTCAGACTCGACTCAGAAGCATCTAATTTTAATGAAGCTGACTTTGAGCGTCAAACAGGGAAAGTTCATTTGGTTGGCAACCTGACATTGAATTATGTAAAAGTTAGATGCATTGCAGATATTGATTTAGAGACACTAGAAGGTAAGGGACACCTTGAACCTGTAGAACAGTGAGATTTCTTTATTACATCTTATAAAACATAGCCAATTAAATAATAGGAGACAAATTATGTACCAAGACGACAAAGAAGATACTACAATTTACAAAGTTGTAGTCAATCATGAAGAACAGTATTCCATTTGGCCAGCCGACCGAGAAAACCCTCTCGGCTGGGAAGATGCTGGCAAAAGTGGTTTGAAACCAGAATGTCTGGAATATATTAAGGAAGTGTGGACTGATATGAGACCGCTCAGTCTCCGCAAGAAAATGGAACAAGCCGCTCACAGTAACTTATAACGCATCGTTGTCTTTTGTGATTAGTCACAAGTCATTTGTATGTACTGTACGAGTTTGGACAAATGACTTGTGACCGTCTTCACGAAAAAAGTTTAAACGTTCTAATATGACCTTCGATTCAATGAACTTAAAAATGGGGCAGGCTTTAAATATATTCGACTTACGAGGCGAAACCTAGAAATAGGGCAGGCTTAATAAACCTGACGAATAGCACTATTAGCGTATCGACTATACAACGTAGACGCGAAGCGGCTGACGCACCGTCCAAGCCTGCCCCATTTTTAAGAGGAGAGAGCAACTCCAAGCTTGGCGAGATCAGACAAATGCTGCATTCTCACTACAGATGTTTGGGGCGATCATTTCTTCGTGCACTCAGCCCAATCACTCCTATTACAGTCTCTTTCTCAAAAACTACATCGGATTACTAGTGATTTGAAGAAAAGCAGAGGAGGCACAAAGCAATGAAAGGGGATCTGTACGTGAAGCCGCTGTTCACTAACTATTTCATTACTGGTTCTCATTACTGGAACTTAGGTTGCATATGAAAAATTTTTCTTTGTTCGGAATAAATTCTCAGACTCTCAAAGCTTTTAAAAGACAACAAAGATACTTTCCTTATCGATATGCTCTAGCTCGCAAATATTTACCTAAATTTGTCAATGATTATCAAAAACAATTTGGTATTAAACCGATAGATTTTGCTATTCTCTCTACAGATGAAAGATTAAGCCTTGGCACCTTGCAAATAGATTTTTTCAAACATTTTACTGAGTTGGTATGCAAAACTCCCGGTAATACTAGTTATGCAAATTACTTAAAACAGTCTTTTAACTCTGCTACAAATGAAGTTAAAAATTTAGATTATTTAAGTAAAGATATTGATGATACATATTTACCTGTTGTCAATGCTTGGAAAGCCAATATTCTTCATGAGTTGAAGTTGACACTAGCTTTTGTAAATTTTTATAACTCAGGCAAAAATATTTTTGATTTTCCTGAATGTTTATTAAATTCTTTTAAAAACACAAATATAGAAAATATTCCTTTGCGTGATGTGAAACTGCCATATCCTAGTTTTTATTTACATTTTGGTTTACAAAAGGATTTTGATTTAAAACTTGGTCATGTAGTCAACAGCGAATTTTTGTATTCGTTGTCAACAAAATCTAAGCCAATTCATAAATATTACTTGGAGGGAGTATATGTCAAGGAAATAGCTAATGGTGGTTTTGAGTTGGCATTAGTTGCTTCTCCAGAATCTTTAGTTTTGACTGATAATTGGATAGAATATCCAACTGAAGCAGTTTTTGTCAAATTTCCTTTAATTCATTTAAATACAACCATTGGAGAAGCTTTAGATTGGGAGATAATAGATACTTCTGCATTTCAAAAGAAAGCCACATTTAATTATTTAGAAGACAATGCTTTACTCGATAGAATTGATGTTGATTATAATATGCAATTATTGAACGATTTTTTATTTTACGAATTTGAAGAAATTCGTGATGATAAGTATCGTGAGCTTGTGTTAGAAATTTTAAAATTAGTAATTAATGCTATATTTTACATAATCGATTACCGTTTAAAAGAAGAAATTGTAGAGACAATTCCTGGGTCTGTTCCGAATAGTTTACGTAAAGAATTGGAATCAGGTGATATAGATATAAGGAGGAAAGCATTTTCCAAATGTGAAAGACAAGGCTATTCGCTAGTTAAAATGTGTGGTAAGCGTAGTTGTCGAGTAGGTATTTTTTCTAGTGATGAGATAGGTAAAGTTGATAATTTTCAACAAGAACAACAACAAGTGGAAAGCTATACTGATTCCAAAAGGCTGTTTAGTAGTTACCACAGAAAAAGGCATTATCGTCTTTGTTATGTAGGTAAAGGTCGTAGTGAAGAAGCATTGATTTGGGTTGAGTATGCTTATGTGCAAGGTACACTTCCTCTCAAAGAGGGATTGCGAATTCATGAGTTTAGTCAACCAGCAACATCTAGAACAAATGTAGATCGTTGCGATAAAATAATCCTTAACAATAAGCAAATTATGGAGATTAGGAATATGTTTGGGTTAGGAGTTGCTAATATGAATGAAATTGCCAATTTTTATAAACTACCGTCAGAAATTATTGAGCGAATTATAACTAAGAGACAACACATAAATATTGAAGACCATAACAGTTAACCGAAACTTTCTCATCTTTAATCACATTCTGCTTCATTAAGAGCGATCGCACTCACATAATAGAATAACTAAGTATACAAAATAAATTAAAATGCTCAAGTACTTATTGGTGTTTATCAAGTCATGGATAACTTCTACAAATACCTCATCCACACACCTTGGCTGTAACCCTAAACATACCCTTTTCGTTTGCAAATCTTGTCACCGTTCCTCCGAAGAACGACAAAAAAACCTACCCTGCGATGGTACTATTTTACTTAAGCAACTAAACACTTTATGCAGCGAAAAATTCCAATTTGACGAACTTGAAATTAAACCAATTGAATGCTTATGGGCTTGCAGTCAAGGTTGTGTTGTATCTGTATCAAGCCATGACAAACCCACCTATCTGTTCGTCAATCTCCCCCTAGAAAAAAGCCCAACAGCATTACTAGAATTTATGCAACTCTATATCAAGAGCCGTAAAGGCACTGTAGCTTGGAAACAGTTTCCTGGACTGTTACAGTCTGCTATTTTCGCCCAGATCCCACCTGTGGTTGTTGATAAAAATCCAAAGTGATATCGATAGTGAGGCTGCCTTCTACCCGACCTAATATTGATATTGTTGTTGCCTTCAACGTTTTAAAAAATATTTTCGTTGACTAAAACTGTTTGTTCTACCTGATAAAATTTTACTCCTGAGCAAGAAGCTCCTCAATTTGAGCTAAGAGCGATTCTAGCCTATCTTCCATATCCTGAATGGTGGGAGTTGAATAAGAGGCTCTTAGCAGGGGGAGAAGAAGCAGGGGGCGGGGTGCAGGGAGCGGGGGGAAATGACCCCTAGAAGGTGTTGTGGATCAGAGGGGAACACGGGTCTGAGTCTCCCACTTCACAAGCGTGATGTCACGGTAGAGTGGGTCGAATCCCCTTGCACTATCCCCTTGCCCCCTGCTCCCTGCTTCTTCTCCCCCTTGCTTCTTCTCCCCCTGCCTCAAATCAGTGTACACCATTAGTATGTCATATGTATGCCATATGTATACCATTAAAAATTTGGAAAAATCAATCAAACTATTAATTGGGTTGCAAATCTCTAGCAGCTTACCCCTAATGTTTGAGAACTTAATAAAGCTGAAAACCTTGCCAGAGATTGCTTTCAGGAATTGCTCTTTATTGTTGTTCATCAATAAACAAATGAGGTTCTTGGATTATTTTTTCGGATGCAAATGTGTAATAACTTGATCAATTTCGTTTGATCCCACTTTTTTGATGTCAAATGCGACTGTCATATGTACCACATATGGTATACATTTAACATATCTGTTAAAAATTATTGGGAAGTATATTTAGCTTTTTTCTAATATCAAGCTAAGACAGTTGTTTGATATTTATTTAGTTTTTTTCTACTATATTTTCAGACTATTTTCTTTTCATTTTAATAACATTCTTAGGAAAATATCTTCAGATTAACTAAACATCTTTTTAAATAATATATATAATTATTCGGCTTTTTGTATCAAAAAGTTTCCAGAACTTAGACTTTAGTTCTTGTGCAACTCCTG
>NZ_JCACKS010000053.1:0-14393 GCF_059505505.1 Pelatocladus sp.
CTACAGGCTGCGCGGAACACGGAAACGTCAACCCTGAAGCTGCTGCAAGGAACCCTGAAGCTGCTACAGGCTGCGCGGAACACGGAAACGTCAACCCTGAAGTTGCTGCAAGGAACCCGGAAGCTGCTACAGGCTGCGCGAAACACGGAAACGTCAACCCTGAAGCTGCTGCAAGGAACCCGGAAGCTGCTACAGGGCATGTAAACTATGATCGGCTGAAATGGTCAAAAAATTACCAAATACAAAATCCCTACCCTTTGTAAGGCTACGCTGTACACACAAGTCAAAAATTTTTCATGTTGAAACCGTATCCCGCCTAGAACTATAGCAGTTCTCGGTTGTGTCCAATACGTACCCCAGTACCCCACCCCTTAATCCCCTAAGCGCTTGCGGGGCTACGGTGTACACAGAAGTCTTATAAAGTTGCCTAGTAGCGTTTTGATCCCCCCTAACCCCCCTTAAAAAAGGGGGAACTAGAATCAAAGTCCCCCTTAAAAAGGGGGATTTAGGGGGATCAGAGGATTTATGTGTACACCGCAGCCCCGTTTACGGGGAGGGGAGGTTTTGCGTCAGCAAAGCCGGGGTGGGGTTCCGACTGTATTGCAATCGAGTCAGAAGTGCTATAGTTTGCGAGAATCCACCTGTCGCAATCATTTTTCAAACTAGTCCCCGATCACCGTTTCCCGATCCCTTGAGCTTGAACTTGCAGGAGTTCTTGACTTAGAACCTCGTGAAGATGTGTATTTGTTGCCAAAATTCTACCTGACTCAATTTTGACGGGAGTGCGATCGTAAGCAGTGACTTTCCCTCCAGCCTCACGCACTATAATTATGCCTGCTGCTATATCCCAAGGAGAAAGACCTCTTTCCCAGTAACCATCCAGACGTCCACAAGCGACATGAGCTAAATCCAGGGATGCTGAACCACTGCGTCGTACTCCTTGGGTGATATGAGTAAGATGACAAAATTCTGCATAGTTGTTATCAGAAATTTCACGGCGATCGTAAGCAAATCCCGTCACCAGCAAACTCTTACTTAATTCATAAGTGTCCGAAACTTTGATCTGATGGCGGTTACGGGTTGCACCCATATCTTGAGCTGCACGAAATAATTCATCGTGAAAAGGATCATAAATCACGCCTACTTGGGGAACACCATTGATCATTAACCCAATAGAAACAGCAAAAAATGGGTATTGATGAGCAAAGTTTGTTGTACCATCTAAAGGATCAATTGCCCAAAGAAACTCATTGTCTTGATTTCCAAGTTTGCCAGATTCTTCTGTGAGAATGGCATGGTTAGGAAAGTGACGACCCAAAGCTTGTAAAATAACTTCTTCGGAAGCTTTATCAGCAACAGTAACTAAGTCCCCAGGGCGTCCTTTTTCGGTAATTGCGTCTTCTACTTTACCCAAGTAACCTTGCAAAACCGCACCAGCAGCCAGCGCCGTTTCTGTGGCAATATCTAGAAAAATTTGTAAATTAGTCATTGGTCATTGGTCATTTGTCATTTGTTATTAGTCCATAGTCAATGGTTAATAGTCAACTACTAACAATTAACAATCAACCACCAACAAAATTATGAATGCTTTTCGAGTCGGAGTTGCTGGGCCTGTGGGTTCTGGAAAAACTGCTTTAGTAGATGCTTTGTGTAAGATGATGCGTGACAAATATCACATCGCTGTGGTAACTAATGATATTTATACACAAGAAGATGCACAGTTTTTAGTACGTTCTCAAGCTTTAACGAGCGATCGCATTATCGGTGTAGAGACTGGCGGTTGTCCTCACACTGCTATCCGTGAAGATGCTTCGATGAATCTAGCAGCAGTTGAACAATTAGAAGCACGTTTTTCTAATTTAAACTTAGTCTTTATAGAAAGCGGTGGCGATAATTTAGCTGCAACTTTTAGCCCCGAATTAGTAGATTTAACAATTTATGTTATCGATGTTGCTGCTGGTGATAAAATTCCTCGCAAAGGTGGCCCTGGGATTACCAAATCTGATTTATTAGTGATTAATAAAACTGATTTAGCTCCCTACGTTGGTGCAGATTTAAGCGTAATGGAACAAGATGCCAAAAAAATGCGCGGCGACAAACCCTTTATCTTCACAAATTTAAAAACAAAGACAGGTTTAGCAGATGTAATTGAATTTGTGACTAAAAATATTTGTTAGTGTTTAGTAATTATGTCTCAATCTGTTCCAGATCAACTCCAAGTTGGGTTTCCATTATTCAGATCTTTTTTAGTTATGCTAAGAGGTTGTTTGAAAAGTGATTGGCTGTAATTTTAATTACATTATTACCCCCCTTAATCCCCCCTTATAAAGGGGGGAAACAAGAGAAATCCGGTTCCCTCCCCTTTACAAGGGGAGGGTTAGGGTGGGGTAAAAAATATTTGATACATCAATCATGACTTTTCAAACATCCTCTAAGAGTAAAATTATTAATGGTATAAGTTCCCAAATTTTATAAATATCATCAATCCAAAATCCATAGACGCTTCTGCGGCTTCCCGCAGGGTAATCCAAAATCTAAAATCGGATGACTCATCATATTTTGAAAGCAACTCCAAACACTGTACATCTAGGTGGTTTTTCCCATGAACTAGAACCAGCATTGATAATTGAATCTGGCGATACAGTAGATGTGGAAACTTACACTGGTTACTATATTTATAACAAAGCACCAGCAGAATTTATCACGCCAGAATTTGCTGACATTTGCCAAAACTTACCACTAGAAAAGAAAATAGCAGGTGGGCCACATTTATTAACAGGGCCTATTTATGTACAGGAAGCAGAACCGGGAGATATTTTAGAAGTAAAATTGGAAGCAATCAAACCAAGTTTACCTGTTGGTTTTAATGCTATTCGGACGGGATGGGGAGTTTTACCACACCAATTTAATGAACCAGCTTTGAGATTTATTCATCTAGATTTAGAAAATAATGTTGCGGAGTTTTCTGTAAATAGTGGGATTCAAATACCCCTGAAACCTTTTTTTGGTATTCTTGGTGTTGCTACTCCCGAAACACAACGTTCTTCTATTCCTCCTGGTTGTTATGGTGGTAATATAGACAACCGCGAACTGCAAGCAGGTTCAAAAATATTTTTGCCTGTTTTTGTTCCTGGTGCTTTATTTTCTATTGGTGATGGACATTCAGCTCAGGGAGATGGTGAAGTTAATGTCACGGCCATAGAAACATCTATGAACGGTACAATTCAACTCAAAATTCGCAAAGATTTGCAAGTAACTGCACCCATCGCTGAAACTGCTACTGATATTATCACAATGGGATTTGGTGAAACTTTGGATGCAGCTTTAGAACAAGCTTTAAACAACATGATTGATTTTTTGGTAGGTTTTACAAAAATATCACCAGAAGATGCTTATGTGTTATGTAGTTTAGCGGTGAATTTCCGTATTACTCAAGTTGTCAACACTCCCCAAAAAGGTGTGCATGGGATGTTATCAAAATATGTTTTTATAAATGGAATAAATTTATAATTTACTAGTTCAAATAATTTATAATTTTATGTCTAACATACTCATTCAATTGTTGATCATTGGGCTTGTGGCTGGTGTAGCTGGCGGTATGTTTGGTATTGGTGGTGGTGCAATTATGGTTCCTGCAATGGTACTAATCATGAGCATGGATCAAAAATTTGCTACTGGTACTTCTATCGCTGCTCAAATTTTGCCTATTGGTATTTTAGCCGCGATTGTTTACTACCGTAATGGTAATCTGAATATCAAATATGCTGTGATTATTGCTGTTGGTTTGATTATTGGTAATTTCTTTGGTGCTTTATTTGCCAATCAGCCATTTATTAGTAGTGAATTGATGAAAAAGCTATATGGCGTGTTTTTATTGCTGATTGGTTTGCGATATTTGCTATTTTAAATAATCAAATATAGCAATCCTATATGATTTGTGAGAATCGCAAAGCTCAGATCCCCGACTTCTGTTGAGGACACAGCTGGCGAATGGTGGGTTTGACCCCTCATTCGCCCACAAATTGGCTTGTAGAGACGTAGCATTGCTACGTCTCTACATCTGGTGGAATGACGAAAAATCGTTGATGAGAGATGTCACCCCTGATTCGCCAGCTGCATCCTCAACAGAAGTCGGGAATCTGAGTAATGTTAATATCTCGCCTTATATATGATTGCATCGAGTCACATTACGATTGTATCGGGTCGCATTGCGATTGTATCGGGTCGCATTACGATTGCATTGAGTCACATTGCGATTGTATCGGGTCGCATTGCGATTGCATTGAGTCGCATTGCGATTGTATCGGGTCACATTGCGATTGTCTCTAAAGCAGGCTATTTCATTCTAGACATAAACCGCCCTGAACTAAAGTTCAGAGCTAATAGCTTAAGTCCGTTTCAACGGACTTAATTACCACAAAACAGTCAATTTAAACCGACTTTTGCTATTACTCTCACAAATTAATTCTGAGGTGATCTCGATGAGAATGAAATAGCGCCGATCTCTAAAGCTACTGAGTTTTACGTATACCGCATATATTTATAAAATTGGAAAATAAAAATTCAACTTGCATCTACTACTCATTTACTACTACAAAGAGAAATATTTTTAACTCAATGCGGATCAGCGATAAATATGGATCGTCGTCAGTTTATCAAGTACACCTCTGTTGCGGGAGCTAGTTTGACCTTTGCTGCTTGTTCTGGAGACAAATATCATAATCCAGAGGGCGAAGTCTCTTCTGGATTATCACCTGTAGCAGCGAATGAACCTTTGAAGGTAGGATTTGTGTATGTAGGGCCTATGGGTGATTTGGGATGGACTTATGCCCATGACCTTGGTCGTAGAGAAATGGAAGTAAATCTGCAAGGTAAACTCAGCTCTACTTTTGTGGAAAATGTCAGTGAAGGTGCTGATGCTGAGAGGGTAATTCGTCAACTGGCGTTAGATGGTAACAAGTTGATTTTTACAACTTCTTTTGGTTACATGAATTCAACCATTAAAGTTGCCAAAGATTTTCCTCGTGTGTATTTTGAACACTGTACTGGCTATAAACGTGCTGCTAATGTCGGTACTTATTTGGGACGCTTTGAAGAACCGCGTTACTTGACTGGTATGATTGCAGGTAAAATGACCAAATCTAATATCATTGGTTTTATCGGAGCATACCCAATTCCTAAAGTAATTCGTGGTATCGGTGCTTTCACCCAAGGATTACGGGCGGTAAACCCCAAGGCGAAAGTGAAAGTGGTGTGGGTGCAAAGTTGGTACGATCCAGCTAAAGAAAGAGAAGCAGCACAAGCTTTGATCAGTTTAGGTGCAGATGTCTTGACACAGCATACTGATTCTGCTGCTGCTGTGCAACTAGCAGAAGAAAAAGGTATTTTTGCATTTGGTTATAACATCGATATGAGTCGGTTTGGTCCGAAAGCACATTTAACATCAGTTATTAATAAATGGGGTAAATTTTACACAGATCAAGCTTTGGCTGTGATGAATGGTAGTTGGAAATCTGAAGATGTTTGGTTTGGCATTGGTCAGGGTATGGTAGATATTTCACCCTTAAATTCAACAATTCCTCAAGATGTACAGCAATTGGTAATGGCGAAGCGAGATGAATTTATTAAAGGTACTACCCATCCTTTTGATGGCCCGGTAAAAGATCAAAAGGGTAAGCTACGGGTGCAGAAGGGTCAAGTTTTGCCAGATAAAGAACAATTAACGATGGATTGGTATGTAGAGGGAATTGATCCTTCAATTCCGAAAGCGGAATCCTAGTTTGTATCTTTGTAGATATTTTTAATGGGGTTCTAGGTGTAAAGTCATGCAAATCTGTCAAAATCCTAATTGTTCAAATCCTTTTAATCCTGATGGGAACAGATTTTGTACCAGTTGTGGTGCAAATAATTTCGGTACTTTATTTAAGAATCGTTATCGGATGAGTAGGTTATTGGGTGAGGGTGGTTTTGGCAGAACTTACGAAGCCCAAGATATTGATAGACTAGATTCACCTTGTGTGATTAAGCAATTTGTACCCCAGGTTCAGGGAACAGCAGCATTAAGTAAAGCTGCATCTATGTTTAAAGAAGAAGCTAGGCGATTATATGAATTAGGAGAAAATCATGCTCAAATTCCCCGCTTAGTTGCTTATTTTGGTCAAGGTGCAAATTTGTATTTGGTACAAGAATTGATTGCTGGAGACACTTTATTAACAGAACTACTAACGCAAGAATTCAATGAAGCAAAAATTCGGGAATTATTAGCTGATTTATTACCTATTTTGCAATTCGTTCACGATCGCAATGTTATCCACCGCGATATCAAGCCAGAAAATATCATTCGACGCCATAGCGATCGCAAACTCGTATTGATTGATTTTGGTGGTGCAAAACAAGTGACACAAACTACCTTTGCTCGCCAGGGAACAGGAATTTATACTATTGGTTATGCTCCTTTAGAACAAATGCAAGGTTATGCTTATCCTGCTAGTGATATTTATGCTTTAGGGGCTACTTGTGTCAGATTATTAACGGGATTTTTACCATTACAAGATGGTTTTGGTAATCTTACTGATGCTCTATATGATGTCAGAAATGCTCGTTGGTTATGGCGAGAATGTTTGCAAGATAAAGGCGTCAGTGTTAGCAAAGATTTAGAGCAAATTATCGAGAAGATGCTCAAGCATTTCGTACCAGAAAGATATCAATCTGCACAAGAAGTTTTACAGGATTTACAGGCGAAACCTGTAGCTGCGGTTCCACCTACTATACCAATCAACTTTGAAGCCTATAACTTTTGGGGATTAGATAAAGCACAAAGACTAGATTATCAAGGTGCGATCGCAGATTTTAATCAAGCTTTGCAGATGAATCCCAACTATGTAGAAGCATGGACAAATCGAGGCGATGTCTATTTACAAATGGGAGATTACCAAGCAGCACTAGCAGATTACAATCAAGCTTTAAGCATCAATCCAAATTTTACTGCTGCGATCGCTGGACGTAATAAAATCACTGCGATGCAACAGGTGCAAACACCTAGCCATCGTCCATTAAACCTCAGCAATGCTGTTTTTGCCTATGCTTTGAGTGGACATACCAATATTGTCCGTTCTGTAGCATTCACTCAAAATGGGCAAAGTTTGGTTAGTGGTAGTAATGATAAAACAATCAGAATCTGGAATCTGCAAAAGCGACAATTACAAGGAATGCTGTCGGAAAAAGGCGAGTGGGTAGTCATAGCGATTTCTCCAGATGGACAAACTCTCGCCAGTGGTAGCAGCAACAAAACAATCAAAATTTGGCATCTACAAACAGGTAAATTACTATCGGTACTCAAAGGACACTTTGACTTAATTAATGGATTGTGTTTTAGCCCAGATGGACAAAATCTTGTTAGTGCTTCTCGCGATCGCACTATCAAAATTTGGCATGTGAAAACTGGCAAACTACAGCGCACTCTTGGTGAAAATTCAGGTTTTATTTATGATATTGCTATTAGTTCTGATGGTAATTTCCTCGTCAGTGGTGGTAGTGATAAATTAATTAAAATCTGGCAGTTACAAACAGGAGAATTACTGCGAACAATTGCCGGATTTCCTGGCTTTGTGCGTACTGTGGCTATTAGTTCCATCTTACAAGTAATTGTTGGTGCTGGTTTTGGTAAAACTATTTATGTATGGGATTTACATAATGGACAACTCCAACAAGTTCTTGAGGGACATAATGGTTCAATTCAAACACTAGCTATCAGTTCAGATGGACAGAGTTTGATTAGTGGTAGTGATGATCGAACTCTCAAAATTTGGAACTTAAAAAAAGCGACACTGCTGCATACCCTTACTGGACATACTGGCAGTGTCTTGTCTGTAGATATTAGTTCTGATGGAAATATTTTAGCCTCTAGTAGCGAGGACAAAACCATCAGAATTTGGCAAGCAAATTAAGGTGCTAACCAAGAAAAAGGGGCAAAGGGCAGATTTCTTAATACCCAATATGCCAAAATAACTTTTAATGTCATCCAAATCCAATTTGGTTTGATGAAAAATTGAGGAACTTTTTGACCGATAATTACAGGCGCACTGTAAGCAATATAAGAATATATCAAATATGGTAATGATATTACCATCAACGGATTTAAATCAAAGGCTTTAAGGAGATTTCCATGCAATAGATAATGTAAGCCTCGGAGTGTACCACATCCAGGACAATATAAGCCAGTTAGTAACCTAAATGGGCTAGGAGGATATATTTGAGAATTGCTAGGATTAAAAAAGTATAAGATAATTGCAGCTAAAATAATTGTACTTGTTAGTGCTGCTACCTTGAAACTTTTTTTAGCAAGAAATGAAGATTTACGACGATAAATTGTATTCATTTTCATAAAATAAAAAACGATGGTTTATATACAGTTTGCCTCAATGTTCAGGTTCGTAAGCTTATTGTGAACCCAATCCTGCAATGACAATTAATAGGATATAAAGTACGATCACAGCAAGTCCTGAACCAAAAGATGCCCAACACCATATTTTTGCATTTTTAGATGCTTGCATAGCACCTTCATAATCCCCGGCTGCCAATTTTGAATTTACTTGTGCTGCATAAACTATTGCTACAATTCCAAATGGCAGACAGCAAAAAAGAGTAGTTAAGATCGCTTGCGGTAGATAAGTCGGGACATTCCGAGATTCCATTAAAAAATCCTTAAATTTGAATACAGTTTGGCAATGATTCTGTAAAAAATATTACCTTTCAAAGATATCAGAATGACCGAAAAATCTGTCAACCACCTTAATAAAAATCTATAATAAATTCGAGAAATGCAGCAGAAGAAAAACGTAGGGTTAAATGAGCTAATTCCCCGTTTACAAGTTAGGAATATTAGTAATTGTAGGTTTTTTTCTATTTAGTTTGTTGGGGAAATCTGCCATCACTGCATTTACTACTTTATTTATCTCGCCTTTCAGTAGTTTGCACGGAATAGTTTTTTGGGTACAATGCAAATGAAACTGCGATTGAAATAGCAGGCGGATTTTTTGAATATTTTTAAAAGGACGCATTTTTGTTCGTGCAGCGCGTCTCTGGTAAAACTATTTTTACTCTTTTTCATAAATTAATTTATGGGCTGACCTGTGGCAACGCTACGCGTATAAACTCAATATCTTTTTTATGAGTCCTTTTTACTTTTTATTGTTGCCTTGTTTGGTGAATCCAACACTACAGGATGATTGTATTTCCACTGCTGCTGATGTGCCACCAATGGTATTTTTATCTAAAAAACCCATCCTTGCGAATTTTTTGATGCACACAGGGTGGGACAAATTACTACCAATTGTATAGCAGCAGCGATCGCTATTGCTCAATGCTACCCGAACAAGTTTGGCGAGCGATCGCTTGTCATTAGCCAATCTGGACTAACTGAATCTCAAATATCAGTTCTTGTCCTGCTAAGGGATGGTTAGCATCGAGAGTGATTTGAGAGTCTGAAACTTCTGTGACAACGACTGGAATTGCTTGACCATTACTCTGAGAAATTTGTAGCATTTGACCCACCTCTACAGATACATCTGTGGGAATGCGTTCTTTCTCAACTACCATCACCAATTCTGGACGGTAAGGCCCATAGGCTTCATCTGCTGAAATATTTGTCCTCTTGGATTCTCCTGGAGTCATACCAACTACAGCCTGTTCAAAGCCGGGAATCACTAACCCTTCACCAATAGAAAACTGCAATGGATCTCGTTCAGCAGAAGAATCAAATACTGTGCCATCATCTAGCTTACCTGTATAGTGAACTTTCACAGTATCACCTAGTTTGGCTTGTCCCATTTTCTTCTCCTTCAAATTTGAGTTCACTACGCCTTCCCACCCTAGTACTTCTACGAGCAAATCTATCCCGATTTTGTTATTTATTAAGATTTTGATTGAGTTTGCAACACAACCTCACTACTGCTATTTCAAGGGGCTTTTTTTGTAGTTGGAGACGCAAGAAGATAAGGACAAAGGCACAGACACCTTGGCGCGGAGACTATTTTTAAAGATTTCCCCGTATCACCCCATCCCCGTATCTTCGTCTCCTCTTCTACCTTATCTAAAAAAAACATATTAGACTGTTTCTCTAGGTGGATATTGGTGCATGAAGAGATGCAAACCGTTCAAACCTGTTGCGATCGCAGTGGTGAATTTTCCTTGCTAGCAACAAGGAAAGTTTGCTACAATTGTGAATTAGTAATTTGGGTGACTAGCTCAACGGTAGAGCAGTGGACTCTTAATCCATTGGTTGCGGGTTCAAATCCCTCGTCACCCATTGATTTTAACTAGTTGCATACTCAATAATCGCACTCATCTTACCTAAAGCTTGCCTACGGCTTTCTTAAAATCCTAAGATATTTTGACTACAGTAGGTATAAAAGTTGAGTCAGTAGCTTTGTTGAGCGATCGCCTAAAATGTTTCTTGAGAGCGCGGCTTCAAGGTAGAGTACGCCATTAGCAGCATATGAAAGAAGCATATTTTTCTGGAGTTCTAAAACCCTTGCGGTATCAGGATTCACGCAATGTGCATTTTAGGAGTACAGTGAAATAGCCCTGCCCCAGATAGTCATCTAGGAGAAAGTTTTATTGAATGGAAACCACAGTTAAAAAGTCGGATTTTGTCCTGGCTCCTTACATGAAGAGTAATGACTTGCGGGCAACTTATCAAATCCTTAATACGGTTGTTCCTTATGTTCTGTTATGGTTTTTAGCAGTGAAAGCAGCTTCTATTTCTTTTTGGTTGCTTCCGCCCATTATAGTTTTGATAACGCTGTTTTCACTGCGTTGTTTTTCTTTAATGCATGATTGTGGACACTATTCACTCTTTCGTTCAAAAAGGGTTAATCGGATTATCGGTTTTCTTCTGGGTGTGATCAACGCGATCCCCCAATATCCGTGGTCAAGAGGACATGCCTATCACCACAAAACCAATGGTGATTGGGAACGCTATCGCGGTCCTTCTGCATTACTATCTACTGAGGAGTTTGCAAAACTCAGTCCATCTGCTCAAAGGCGTTATGAACTACTGAGGCACCCATTGATGATCTTTCCGGGAGGTTTTTTCTACCTTGCGATTAAGCCAAGACTCGCCCTGATTGCAGGAACCTATGATTTTATCACTCATCTACTGACTTGTTTGAAGCAAGATCCAGGTATGGATTTAGCGGGAATCATCTCCTGCCATAAGTCTAGGAATTGGTACACGGCGGCTGAGTTTTGGGATCTGCTGTTCAACAACATTTGTGTAGTCGGAGGCTGGATTTTCCTGGGATATTTACTTGGATTTGGTTTTTTCGTGAGTGTTTACTCAATCACGCTAACTTGTTCTGCGGCAATCTTCATCTGCGTCTTCTTTGTGCAACACAACTTTGATGGCTCTTACGCCCACAAAACCGAAGGCTGGAACTATCTGCTTGGAGCGATTAAGGGCAGCAGTTATCTGGAGTTACCCACGGTTCTCAAGTGGTTTTCCGCCGATATCGGCTACCATAACATCCATCATCTTTCTGAAAAAATCCCCAATTACCACCTCGAAGCTTGCCACAAAAAAAATATTCACCTGCTTACTCATGTAAAAACGCTGCGAATGGCAGATATTCCTGATTGCTTCAAATTTATTCTCTGGGATTCTGCCTCCAATCGCCTGGAGTCGATCGCATCATTTCGTCAAGCGGCCCAATCCATAGACCTTGACTCAAAAGGTGCAATCCAAACCGATGTTTTGCGCTCTTAAACTAACCAGCAAGGTTGCCAAATGTTTTTCTTTATCTTCACAAAATTTCTGACATCGAATTTGTAGTTAAATTTTGTTAAGATTGAACTCAATGTGAGTTAGCCTTCCCGGCTTGTTGCCTACCTTGGAGACACTCAATGCTGCGACTAGAACATATTAGTAAAATTTATCCAACTGGCGAAGTTCTCAAGGATATCAATTGGGAAGTTAAGATAGGCGATCGCGTTGGTTTAGTTGGTGTTAACGGCGCAGGTAAATCTACCCAACTCAAAATCATCACTGGTAAGATGGAGCCAACCTCTGGTGAAGTGATTCGTCCTGCGAGTTTACACATAGCTTACCTCAATCAAGAATTTGATGTAGATCCCAGCCGTACTATTAAAGAAGAATTGTGGACTGTCTTCAAGGAAGCAAATCAGGTACAGTTATCTTTGCTGGAAGTGCAACACCAGATGGAAAGTGCCTCCCCAGAAGAACTGGATAAACTAATTAATAAGTTGGATAAGCTACAGCGAAAATTTGAAGCCTTAGATGGTTATGGCTTAGAAGCACGCATCGGCAAGATATTACCAGAAATGGGCTTTGAACCAGAAGATGGCGATCGCCTTGTCAGCGCCTTTAGTGGCGGTTGGCAAATGCGGATCAGTTTGGGTAAAATCCTGCTGCAAGAGCCTGATTTATTGTTACTAGACGAGCCAACAAACCATTTAGATTTAGAAACAATTGAGTGGCTAGAAAATTACCTCAAAGGCTTAAATACACCCATGGTCATAGTTTCCCATGACCGGGAATTTCTAGACCGTCTCTGCACTCAAATTGTAGAAACAGAACGTGGGATTTCCACTACTTATCTTGGTAATTACTCAACGTTTTTACAACAGAAAGCTGAAAACCAAACAGCACAAATTAATGCTTACGAACGTCAGCAAAAAGAATTAGAAAAACAACAAGCTTTTGTTGATAAATTCCGTGCTAGCGCTACCCGTAGCACCCAAGCAAAAAGCCGGGAAAAACAACTAGAAAAAATAGAGCGTATCGAAGCCCCGACAGTTGGAGTTAAAACACTACAATTTCGTTTTCCTCCTGCACCACGCAGTGGTAGAGAAGTAGTCGAAATCAATAATTTAACTCATATCTACGATGATAAAGTCTTATTTTTAGGGGCAAATCTCCTGATTGAGAGAGGCGATCGCATAGCCTTTGTTGCTCCCAACGGTGCAGGTAAATCAACTTTACTGCGCCTAATTATGGGTATGGAAAAACCCACAGAAGGCGTTGTCAAATTGGGTGAGCATCATGTAATCCCAGGATATTTTGAACAAAACCAGGCGGAAGCTTTAGACTTAGAAAAATCCGTCATGGAAACTATTCATGACGAAGTACCCGACTGGAAAAACGAAGACGTTCGGACACTGCTAGGACGGTTTTTATTTAGTGGTGATACAGTCTTCAAAAAGGTTGCGGCTTTAAGTGGTGGAGAAAAAGCGCGTTTAGCGTTAGCAAAAATGCTATTGTGTCCAGCCAATTTACTAATTTTAGATGAGCCAACAAACCACTTAGATATTCCAGCTAAAGAAATGCTGGAAGAAGCACTACAAAACTATGATGGCACAGCGATTATTGTTTCTCACGACCGATATTTTATTTCTCAGGTAGCTAATAAAATCGTGGAAATTCGTGATGGTGAATTCCGAGTTTATTTGGGTGACTATCATTACTACCTAGAGAAAATTGCTGAAGAAAAAGAACAAGCCAGATTAGCTGCGATCGCTGCCGAAAAAGCAGCCAAAAAAGCAGCAAAAGCGGATAAGGCTGGTGGAAAGAAGAAGTAGAAAGGAAATCAGTGTCTTGTTTATTAACCAACTTGTGTAGTTTAAGAAGCGATCGCACAAACTCTTACTGAACCTGGAAAAAACTATGGTTATTGTTCAGTAGTGAAGCGATCGTCCACTCATAAGACCTCTTGCAAAAATATTTTTACCCCACCCTCAATACGGTTCGGTTAAGGATTTTTCGCATGATTTGGGAATGTAGAGACGTTGCAGTGCAACGTCTCTACAGGGTTTAAATGCCAATCGATTTGTCTTATCCGAACCGTATTGACCCCACCCTAACCCTAAGCGTAAACGCTTAGGGAACTAAAATTTCCCCCCGTGAACGGGGGGATTGAGGAGGGTTCATTCGACTTTTGCAAGAGGTCTATAATAGGTTATTAGTCAAGCGGACTACGAACAGCTTTACCACCACGATTGAGTACGTGAGTATAAATCATCGTAGTTTTTACATCCTTGTGTCCTAATAATTCCTGCACTGTGCGGATGTCATAGCCGTTTTGCAGTAAGTGAGTAGCAAAAAGGATGTTATACGGAAAAATTCTTCATAATCCAATACGGTTCAGTTAAGCCCACAATTCTTTGTAGAGACGCGAAATTTCGCGTCTCTAACACCAATTTTCTGTACCAAAAATCCTTAACTGAACCGTATAATCCTCCCGTAAAGAGGGTTATGGTAGAGTCGATGGAGGGACAATACCCTCCATCGACTCTACCATAATAAATAGTTGTACTGCTGGGCGGTAGTTTTTCACTCTCCCCCTATTTGCAACCGTTTGCAGTTACGGACAAAGTAA
>NZ_JCACKS010000054.1:0-14285 GCF_059505505.1 Pelatocladus sp.
TAGATTTGTGTGTACACCGTAGCCTTTGCAAGGGGAGGGTTAGGGAGGGGTAATTTGAGAACTGGTAGCAATTCGATAACTTGTGTGTACACCGTAGCCGCAGGCGGTGGGGTTCTTTATATGCGTCTTCATATAGAAATGGTATTAGAGGTTTGCTGCTAATTTAATTCCCCAATCCCCAATCCCTAATTTTCTACGCAGGTAAATAAAAGGATTGTATCCATTGCCATTCTTGGCTTAACCCTTCATATAGGGAAACTTGTGGCTGATATCCTAAAATACTTCGTGCTTTTGACACATCTGCTGCGGTGTGACGAGCATCTCCCATAGCTCTTTCTATATAGTTCTTTTTGATGGGATGCTCAACTATTTCTTCCATTGTCTTCAACACTTGTGCTAAAACGACTCTACTACCACCGCCAATATTAAAAATTTCCCCTATAGCTTCTGGTACGGTAGCGGCGGCTAAATTAGCCGCAACAGCATCACTGACAAAGGTAAAGTCTCGAGTTTGCTGTCCATCACCATAAATCGGAATAGCTTCATCTGTTAAAACTGCTTTAAAAAATTTATGGAATGCCATATCAGGGCGTTGTCTTGGCCCATACACAGTAAAGTAGCGCAAAGATACAAATGGTACACCAAAGTTTTTCTGATAAAGTCCACATAAACGCTCGGCTGCTAGCTTAGTAATTCCGTAAGGTGAAACAGGCTTGGGACAAATTTCTTCATGGGTAGGTAGAGTTTCAGCATCACCATACACACTCGAAGTAGAGGCAAACACCAACCTTTTGAGAGAAGGAGTATCTTTTGCCGCTTCTAACAAAACTTGAGTGCTATTAATATTGCGTTCGGTGTAAGCACGAAAACCTTGACCCCAACTGGCTCTCACTCCTGCTTGTGCTGCTTGATGATAGATAACATCGACATCTTTTAAAAGTGTGTGCCAGTCTAAAATCTGAATATTTCCCTCTATTAATGTGAACGCCGGATTTTTTTGTAAATGTGCAATGTTTTGACGTTTGATAACAGGGTTGTAGTAATCATTGAATTCATCTATACCGATGACTTCTTCTCCCCGTTTCAACAATGCGTCTACAAGATGAGAGCCAATAAAACCAGCAGATCCAGTAACTATACTCTTAGCCATAGTGTTTTATTATTTGGATATTTTTGCAAATCAATATTCACAGGTTAATCCTTAGAAGCTACTAACTGCCATTACTTTCTAAGTACTTTTAAAAGTATGATGTTTTCATTGAAATACATAGTTATTTTTACGGAAAACTGTACTTAGTTATTGTTAAAAGTTCAGTATGGAACATGAAAATTAAATTAAATATACCAATTTAAATTTATTTACTTGCATAAATACTAGAATTGGTGAAAAAATTGAACCGCGAGTAGCCATTAGGTATTCTCGCTTGCAAGGGACGCAAGAGGAAATCAGTGAAAGTTTTAATTGTAGGTAATGGAGGGCGCGAACACGCTCTGGCTTGGAAAATATTGCAATCAAAGCAAATTGAGCAAGTTGTATGTGTGCCAGGAAATGGCGGTACAGCCAGTATGTCACGGTGTCGAAACTTGCCTTTACTAATAGATGACTTTGAGGGTATAAGTCAGTTTGCCCAAAAAGAGGGAATTTCTCTGGTTGTAGTCGGGCCAGAAGTGCCTTTGGCTATGGGTATAGCAGATGATCTTCACTCTAAAGGCTTGAAGGTTTTTGGTCCAACCAGAGCCGGAGCGCAAATAGAAGCAAGCAAAGCTTGGGCAAAAAGCTTAATGCAGGAAGTAGGAATTCCAACTGCTCATAGTGTGGTATTTACGCAAGCTGCTGCTGCGAAATCTTATGTCAAAGATCATGGCGCCCCCATCGTTGTGAAAGCTGATGGCTTGGCTGCTGGCAAAGGTGTAACAGTTGCTCAAACACTTGAGCAAGCGATCGCAGCGATTGAGGCTATTTTCCAGGGACAGTTTGGCAATGCTGGAAAATTTGTTGTGATTGAAGAATGCTTAACTGGTGAAGAAGTTTCGATTTTAGCTTTAACAGATGGCTTGACAATTCGGCCATTATTACCAGCTCAAGATCACAAACGTATTGGTGAGGGTGATACAGGAGAAAATACAGGTGGTATGGGAGCTTATGCTCCAGCACCCATTGCAACGCCAGAGTTAATGGCACGAGTTCAAACAGAAGTATTAGAAAAAGCGATCGCAGCTTTGAGAGCCAGAAATATTGACTATCGAGGTGTACTCTATGCTGGACTGATGATTACTCCTGATGGCAATTTTAAGGTTTTAGAATTTAATTGTCGCTTCGGTGATCCAGAAACACAAGTGATTTTGCCGCTTTTGGAAACACCTCTAGAAGAATTAATGCTTGCTTGCATTGAACAGCGCTTGGCACAAATGCCATCAATTGCTTGGAAACAAGGTGCAGCGGCCACAGTTGTTGCTGCTGCTGGTGGTTATCCTGGAACTTATGAAAAAGGGAAAGCGATCGCCTCAATTGCCGAAGCTGAAGCACAAGGAGCAATTGTATTTCATGCTGGTACTAAATTACAGGATCGGCAATTGCTGACAGATGGAGGTCGAGTATTAAATGTGACTAGCACAGGAGAAAATTTTGAGCAAGCACTAGCACAGGCTTATGCTGCTATCAGATGTATTAACTTTGAAGGAATATATTATCGGCGAGATATTGGTCATAGACTCAAAAGGGTGTGAGGGTATGGGGGTGTGGGGAGGGTAGCGCTCATTTCTAAATGTTATTACTTCGTTCTTGATTATCTCCCTTACACCCCTATCCCCCTACACCCCTACTGATGCTTCAACCAACAAACGACGTATTTAATAGCAATAACCATTAAACATAACAAATTTTTATTTTAAAAATGCTGGCTCTATTCAAAAATATCCAAGAAGCGATCGCGAATTGGTGGTTAGAGTTTACTCTCCAGACCAAACTATTGGCTGCTGTAACTTTGGTGGTTTCTTTGGTGATGAGTGGTCTGACCTTTTGGGCAATCAATACCATTCAACAAGACGCCCGTTTGAATGATACTCGTTTTGGTCGTGACTTAGGACTACTGCTTGCTGCTAACGTTGCTCCCTTAATTGCTGATCAAAACCTGACTGAGGTAGCACAATTTTCTCAACGCTTCTACAGCAGTACTTCCAGCGTGCGTTACATGCTTTACGCTGATCAGACGGGGAAAATCTATTTTGGTATTCCATTTTGGGAACCAGAAGTTGAAACCTCCTTGACAATTGAACGACGCATCCAACTACCAGAGGATTACGCTGCTGATGCAGAAAAACCAATGGTGCGACAACATATGTCCCCGGATGGTGTCGTCACAGATGTGTTTGTGCCTCTGACAGTGGAAAATAAATATTTGGGTGTTTTGGCGATCGGTATCAACCCCAATCCGAATGCAGTTATTTCTTCAAACTTTACCCGCGATGTCACCATTGCTGTATTTATTTCAATTTGGGTAATGGTAATTTTGGGAGGAGTCATTAATGCTTTGACCATCACCAAACCAATTAAAGAGCTATTACTAGGAGTCAAGCAAATAGCTGCGGGAAATTTTAAGCAGCGTATTGATTTGCCATTTGGAGGTGAACTCAAAGAGCTAATTTTCAGCTTTAATGAAATGGCAGAGCGTTTAGAACGCTACGAAGAACAGAATATTGAGGAACTAACTGCTGAAAAAGCTAAGTTAGAAACTTTAGTTTCCACCATTGCTGATGGTGCGGTGTTGATAGACGACCATATGCAGGTAATTTTAGTCAACCCTACAGCGCGACGCATTTTTGGTTGGGAAGGGGTTGATGTTGTGGGTGAAAGTGTTCTAAATTACTTGCCGTCAGCAGTACAAATAGAAATCACACGTAGTTTATATGAAATGGCAGCCGGGGAATGTGAAAGCGCCGAATTCCGCATTCCTTTTACTCAACCGAGTAAACGCACTATTCGCATTCTTTTAGCTACTGTTGTTGACCAACAAAGGGAGAGTGTCAAAGGAATTGCCATTACTGTGCAAGATATCACCAGAGAAGTGGAACTAAACGAAGCTAAAAGTCAATTTATCAGTAATGTTTCCCACGAATTACGCACTCCCTTATTTAACATCAAATCTTTTATTGAAACTTTGCACGAATACGGCGAAGAATTAGGTTCGGAACAACGACAGGATTTTTTGTTAACTGTTAATCATGAAACTGATCGCTTGACACGTTTGGTAAACGATGTATTGGATTTATCTAGGCTAGAATCTGGTCGCAGTTACAACCTAGACGGCGTGGATCTAGCACAAGCCATAGAACAAACAATGCGTACATACCAACTAAATGCCAAAGATAAAGGTATTGAACTACATCAAGAAGTTGAACCCAAATTACCTTTAGTAGTAGGTCATTATGATTTGTTGCTACAAGTACTGGCGAATTTACTCGGTAATGCGCTGAAATTCACGCCTTCTGGTGGTAAAGTAATGATTCGTGCTTATCAACTACAGTCGCACTCTCATGATGGCGATCGCCCTCCCCAAGTGCGAATAGAAATTGCTGATACTGGTATAGGTATTGGCCCAGAAGACCAACAAGCAATTTTTGATCGCTTCTTTAGAGTAGAAAATCGTGTCCATACTCTAGAAGGTACAGGTTTAGGATTATCAATTGTCAGAAATATTATTGAAGAAAAGCATCACAGTAGAGTTCATTTAGTTAGCGAAGTTGGTGTTGGTACAACCTTTTGGTTTAATCTATCAGTATTTGAAGAACCTGTATTACCTTCTGCTGAAGTTAGTCAATAACCCCACCTTACTTTGTTGAAGGTGGGGCTTGTAAGAGGTAAATCTTACGTGTTTGACTAGCCCACTGAGACACTGACTGACACGTACTACCAGATACTTCCCCAGTCTGGTCTATCTACAAACTGTTTTACCGACGGTGTTGGGTAATGCCAAGCCATTCTGTCAGTGTTGGGCGAGGGGACTTAACACTTTACTCGTTCGCGCAAGCGTTGCGAAGCAATGCGATCGCTGCTAGCGGTCGGGGTATCCCGGAGAAATTCGATGAAAAATTAGGAATTACAATTGTAGTATCGCAATGATTAGACATATTAATAACAAAGCTAACAGCAACAGTAAAGGCTGATTGCGTCTAATCCAATTTTTTATGGTATTGCTAAAGCTGTTTGCTTCTCGTAACTGCTGTAACTCCAATTCTCTTTCTTCAATATTTTGGTATAGTGTACATTCTTTGGCATAAGGACGTTGGGGAAAATTACAACTATCATCAGCATGGTATGTGCAACTGTCACAAAGATATTGCTCTCCAGTTGACCTGTGTAAAGGAATACCAGGATGACCATAAGCTTTTAATTGAACGCGACAATGAGGACAAGTAATAGCTTGTTTGTCTACAGATTGATGACAACGAGGACAGGTAGTTGTAGTAGTATCCACAGCCTGAGTGTCAGTGAGTAAATACTTTAATCTTAACTACTCCCAATTCGATTCAAAATACTAAAACCACAAAGCTTCGACTACCTGCGTGGGATTTTCTTTATTCGCAGACAGAATTTGACTTTCTTTGAGCAAATACTCTAGAAAAGTGCTAGCAGTGATCGGTAGCTGCTTTTTTTTGGGAAAGATTACCTGCCATTGATGATGAATTGGAAAAGTTTCAATATCCAATATTGCTAGCTGTTTTCTGACTTCTGAACAATTAAGAGTGTGCATAGAGATGATTGCAACTCCCAATCCATCAATTACAGCTTGCTGAATTGCTTCATTACTACCCAATTCTATATTAATTTGCAAGTCTATTTGATGCTGTTTAAAAAACTGTTCTACTATCTTGCGGGTTCCCGAACCTTCTTCACGCATGATTAAAGGTTCCTGAGCAAAAGCTTTCAGAGATAAATTGCGTTCTTTGGCAAAAGGATGATTTGCACAAGCGATCGCCACAAGCGGATTAGCTAAAAATGGCTGTACCTCTATATCTTCTCTGTTTGGTGGACAACTCATGATATACAAATCATCAAGATTTTCATGCATCCGAGCCAATAGTGCATCATGGTTGGTAAATTCTAAAGATAATTTGACACCAGGGTAGAGTTGACAAAAAGGCTTGAGTAGCTTGGGAAGAAAATATTTAGTCGTAGTCACTGCTGCTAATCGCAGTCGTCCCTGTTTCATTCCTTTCAAGTCAAAAATAGTTGTCTCTAGGCGATCGAGACACTGCAATATTTCTCGACAAGTATGCAAAACTTCTTGACCTGCTTGTGTCAGGTAAACACGCTTACCCACTTGTTCAAATAAAGGCATACCAATAGCCTGTGCAAGATGCTTAACCTGCATTGAGACTGTTGGTTGAGTGACAAATAACTCTTCAGCAGCACGAGTGAAACTACAGTGTCTAGCTGCTGCTTCAAATACCTGTAACTGATCGAGAGTAATAGATTTTGAGAGGCTATCCTTTTGTCTAATTTCTGCCAGAGAACTTTTCATAGAACAGTGTGAGCGTTGTCTGAATAAAAAAATAAAAAAAATTAGCAAGACAAAATGTTGCTTAATTTTTGTTTAGTTTTAATATACATTACTTTAACAACGTTAAGGTTGTTTAAGTAAAAATCTCCTGAACTTAGTCCTATAAGCAACAATTAACAATCAACAATCACCAATCAACAAGCCTTGAAGTAGAAGCAGTAAAGCAAGCAGGCAAGTTATAATTTTTGTGCGGACGAACGTAACAAAAATTTATGAGCAACCCCCTTGTACAAGCTTTTTTTGTCGGTAGAGCAGTCGCTGAAGTCATGACAGAAAGCCTGGAAAACGCTTTCACTGATGCTTTGAGCGAAGTAGGCAAATTAGATGCGGAACTGAGAGAAAATTTGCGTCAGTTCACAGATGAAGTGATAGAGCGAGCTAATCGAGCAGCTGATGCTGCTGGTACAGGTGAAAGCACCACAGGATTTAGTAATACAGGTACTAATTCCATTGATTTACAAGCCATGATAGATGAACTGCGGGCAGAAATTGCCTTTTTGCGAACAGAGTTACAACGTTATCGCAGCAGCAGAAGTAGTTAGTAGGGGCGTAGACGCGTTACTCTTACGGGTAGACACGGAGTGGCTACTGACCAGAAATCGCTAACGCGCCTACCGTAGGTAGCCGCAAGGTAGAGTACGCCCGTACAGTGGTTATTAGTTTTTTGTTTAGAAAAATCAACTAGTGACCAACTAGCAATGACTTATGACTATTGACGATTGGCTTTTCACAATTAAAAGTGTCGTTTTTTACTACTGACTTAGTTCAAAACCAGCGGTAAGCAAAGCATATGGAAAAGGGTTATACAGATAAGGCATACCGTTGGAATCGCGAAAACTACTCGAGTAGACGGCGGTTTGTGGACATTTGGTCATTTGTGTTGACCTTACTGTTCAGACTTTGGCTTTACAACAAATCTTGGAGTTATGCAGGTGGAGTTACGGAAGTCAAGCAAGCTGCTAGACGCAAAGTTTTAGCAGTCTGGATTCGTAACACTCTGCTGGATTTAGGACCGACTTTTATTAAGGTTGGGCAGCTTTTTTCTACGCGCGCGGATATATTTCCGAGTGAATATGTAGAAGAATTGTCAAAGTTACAAGATAAAGTACCTGCTTTTAGCTACCAACAAGTAGAAACGATTATTGAGCAAGAGTTGGGTAAGAATATTCCAGAACTCTTTGCTAGTTTTGAACCCATTCCTCTAGCTGCGGCGAGCTTGGGACAGGTACACAAAGCTGTTTTACGCTCAGGTGAAGCTGTTGTTGTGAAAGTACAACGTCCAGGATTAAAAAAGTTATTTGAAATTGATTTAAGAATTCTTAAAGGTATAGCTCGCTACTTCCAAAGTCATCCAAAATGGGGACGAGGGCGGGATTGGATCGGAATTTATGAAGAGTGTTGTCGGATTCTTTGGGAAGAGATTGATTATCTGAGCGAAGGACGCAATGCTGATACTTTTCGTCGCAATTTTCGCACTTACGCATGGGTGAAAGTACCACGTGTTTACTGGCGCTATACTTCCTCGCGAGTTTTGAGTTTAGAGTACGCTCCTGGGATAAAAATTAGTCAGTACGAAGCTATAGAAGCTGCGGGTTTAGATCGCAAGCAAATTGCTCGTCAAGGCGCTCAAGCCTATCTACTTCAGCTACTTGATAATGGTTTCTTTCATGCTGATCCACACCCTGGCAATATTGCTGTTAGTCCTGATGGAGCTTTAATTTTCTACGATTTCGGTATGATGGGACGCATCAAGTCCAACGTACGAGAAGGATTGATGGAAACACTATTTGGTATTGCTTCCAAAGATGGCGATCGCGTTGTGCAGTCTTTGGTCAATTTGGGCGCGTTAGCACCCGTAGAAGATATGGGGCCTGTACGACGTTCAGTCCAGTATATGCTGGATAATTTCATGGACAAGCCTTTTGAAAATCAGTCTGTAGCAGCAATCAGTGACGATTTGTATGAGATAGCCTATGATCAGCCTTTTAGATTTCCAGCTACATTTACATTTGTAATGCGCGCCTTCTCTACTTTAGAGGGCGTAGGCAAAGGTTTAGACCCAGAATTTAATTTTATGGAAGTTGCCCAACCATATGCAATGCAGCTTATGACAAATATGAATGGTTCTGACGGCAATAGCTTTTTAAATGAATTAAGTCGGCAAGCTGCCCAAGTAAGTAGTACAGCGCTTGGACTCCCTCGTAGACTGGAAGATACGCTAGAAAAACTAGAGCGTGGAGATGTACGCTTTCGTGTCCGATCTATAGAAACAGAGCGTCTACTACGTCGGCAAAGCAATATTCAACTTGGCATAGCCTACGCATTAATCATAAGTGCTTTTACACTTTCAGCGACAATTCTATTTGTAAACAATTATTTTTGGCAGGCTCTTTTTATTGGTTTGATCGCAACCGCAGTATTATGGTTGCTAATTAGACTGCTAATGCGTCTTGACCGCTATGACCGTATGTATTAATTTTTGCAGAAAAAATATATGAAACTTCGTTTTACCGGGATTAGTGATCCGGGACTTATTCGTTCTAATAATCAAGATGCTTACTATATTGACCCAGAAGGGCGCTTTTTCATAGTTGCTGATGGTATGGGTGGTCATGCAGGAGGTGAACAAGCAAGTCAAATTGCTGCTCAAGCAGTGAAAAAATATTTGCTTGACCATTGGGATTCTTCTAAAACCTCAGCACAGTTGTTAGAAGATGCTCTATGGCAGGCAAATCAAGCTATCTTACAGGATCAACAGAATCATCCAGAACGATCTGACATGGGAACAACGGCTGTAGTGGTGATTTTCCGTAATGGAGAACCCCCTTGGTCTGCTCATGTTGGTGACTCTAGACTATATCGTTTCCGAGATGCACAATTGCAACAAATCACTGAAGATCACACTTGGATAGCACGTGCCATCAAAATAGGCGATATTACACCAGAGGAAGCGCGGACTCATCCTTTCCGTCACGTTTTGTCTCGCTGTTTAGGGCGTGAAGACCTACATCAGATTGATGTGCGACAACTGGATGTTAAGTCAGGCGATCGCTTGCTATTATGCAGCGATGGACTCACAGAAGAACTCGCTAATGAGAATATCGCTTCCTATCTTCAAGAAAGTCTGTTTGTGGAAAAAGCTGCGATCGCTCTAGTTGAAGCAGCCAAAAAAGAAGGTGGACACGATAATATCACTATTGTCATCGTTGCTTTTGAATGATTTGGGGAAAGGGGGTCGGGGAACGGGAAAAGATAAGAAATATTCACCCCCTTGTCCTCCTTGTCCCCTTCTTCTCAATGCGTGAATTTTGAATTTTGTAGACGCGTAGCGACTACCGCAGGTATTTTTAATTGTTTTGTCCCTGATCCCCAATCCCCGATCCCCTATTTAGTAAATATACTTATCATTTTGTTCAGCCTGAGCATTTTTCTCATTTACAACTTGATACATATAAATTTAACCTCTGAAGAAACTTACCTACAGAGGCTTAATTTTTATTATTTAGTTAATTGACACCTTGCGCTTTATAGGGTATGGCGAATATAATTCTCTTTTACACCCCTTATTTATCCATTTCCAAAAGTAAAAGAGAATTTCGTCCACCAGAGCGTTTCTGGAAAGCCTTCTTTTTACCGGAATTAGCTTCGGTAGACTTGAGGTTTATATCAGTAGGATGAAAATTAAAGATTTAAGTTAGTCAAAAAATCCCCATAAAAGAATATGGGCAAACCACCAAACACTTGTTATCTTTCTTAATATAGATAGACAAACAAGTGCAAGGCATAACAGACTAGCTTAACTGACTCTTCGGAGCCTTTGTCATTGACCGAACTTTGTACTTATTTTTCAGGAGCCAATTATGGATAAGCCTATTGAGTTGAGTTTAGAACAGCAATTTAGCATCCGCTCTTTTGCTACTCAAGTCCAAAACATGAGCCATGACCAAGCTAAAGACTTTTTAGTCAAGCTTTACGAACAAATGGTTGTAAGGGAGGCAACTTACAAAGAATTGCTCAAACATCAGTGGGGGTTAGATTCAGGTTCTAGCTGGGCAGCATAGAATCCTGAGTCGCGGTAGGCGACCTCCTTCTCTTGCTAGGTTCCACCAAGTGAAAAGAGCTGGGGATGTCGGGGCGTCAACTTTGATGAAAAATTTTAACTTGGAAAGTGTAACAACTACAAAAACTAAGTAATTAAACCAAACTTCTATATGGCTCAACTCCAACTATGGAAATTACTAACCTATAGACAAAACTTATACAAGGAGTTCTAAACTCGCTTTGTACAAAATTCTGTGTAACACCCGCCCGTAATCTTACAACAAACTGCTGATTTGTTAGCATATGTTGTTAGATTTTAATTCTTGATCACACCAATTGAATGTTTTTAAAAGTCAACTGGGTCTGTATACTAGTGAAAATTTCCTCGAAAGAAATATTTTATTAATCTCTAGACATATGACTGCTTCACAGTACTAAATGCACAGAGATAATCACAATACAGTCCCTAACCAACTTATTTTTTTTAATTTATATCTTTATTATTTATATTTCTTATAAGCGTATTTTGCAACTCCTAAACAATTTTCCTTAACAATAATTAATATTGCCTCGCTTTATACAGCAAGTAGATAGATACAAGTCAATTCGTTGCAGTTTCTTCTTTCTGTTCAAATTAGCCTGACAGATCGAAGGTCAAATCTGTATCAATAGCTTGTAATTTTGTTACGATTTGGGGTTTTATCTTTTCGTACTCTAACTTAAGTAAATTTTTACTAAGTTGAGGATCATTGAATGATGTTAATGACTTGCTCATTGTTAGCCACTGTTGGAGCCTTTGACGTTGAGCAGAAGCAATAGTCGAGATTATGATGTGAGCGCAATGATTTGGTGCTTCTATTGTAAATATGAGTAGACGATAGTAACCGTTTTGTGCTAGCAAGCGAATGGTTTCTTGAGCAACGTTTGTTTTGAGATCAACGTAACAAGGTAGCCATTTAGAACCATGTTTGTGGTTATAGAGAACAGTAATCCACAACAGCATAGGGTGAGGAGAAGGGATAAAAAGAAACTGGTTATAACGATTACAAACTAAACGCTTGTGAATTTCTGCTTGCGGTAGCATTACCCATAAAGCAGGTTTAAATTCTCCATTTAAATGGATAGACTGAGGAAAAACGATATTGGCAATGGGTTTATTTTCAGGCCAGGAAGCTTGTTGTGCAATTTCATTACTTAATGGAGATACACACGAATTATTACCAAGCTTGTGAGCAACACCAGCTTTTACAGATTGAGGATTGATAATAGCAGGTAAATTAGTGCTTTTTTCTTGAGTGCGCGTAAAATCAAGCTGTTCAAGAGAAGTTAAAACTTTGAGAATTTCACCGATATTTTGAGGGCGATCGCTTGGTGATTTAGCTAAACAACTCATCACCAAATTTTCTAATTGCTCTGGTAATTTTAATGTCGGCGCAACTTCAGCAAAAGTTCGTGGTGCTTGAGTTTGATGTGCTTTGTACCATGCTCCAAAAGAATGGGTTGGCGCCATTAAAGGCATTTTTCCTGTGAGCATTTCAAACATCATTACACCCAAACTATAAATATCAGAGCGGTTGTCTAGATTTTTACCCTCCATTTGCTCAGGTGAAGAATAAGCTAGTGTCCCCAAATAGTAGTTTGTACTCTTGCTATCTGCCTGTAATAATTTAGCAATACCAAAATCTAAGATCTTAGCTAATTCTCCAAAACTGGCGTCTTGAACGACTAATATATTGCTGGGCTTAATATCACGATGGATAATTGGGTAGATTTTGCCATCAACTGGAATACCACTATGAGCGCACTGTAACCCTAAACTAATTTGACGTGCCAAGCTCAAGAATCTTGGTAAAGAACAGACTTGCTTATGAATGACATGGTTTAGACTTTTACCTTGTAAATGTTCCATCACGTAGAACGGAGTATCATGCTCGTCTACGCCGTAGTCCATCACCCGAACAATATGAATACTTTTTTGTCCCAATAAAGCACAGGTTTTTGCTTCTCGTTCAAAACGTTGCTGCAATCGCATTTTTTTATTTTGAACTGACAAAGCCAGAAACTTCACAGCAACAGGTACACCCCCCAAAAGAACATCCTTTGCGCCATAAACCCGACCCATTGCTCCGCTTCCGATTAACTCTTTAAGCTCATAGCGGTTGCTGAGTAAACGACCAATTTTGGGGTCTGACATACAAAATTTGACTCCAATATTCAAAAGTAGGGAAATATTAAAGATGGATAAAGGTTAAGAGGGAAAGGATAGATTTTTACTTCGTTTTATATTTCTAGTTTGCCCACTTTTGACTCAGTTCATTAACTCTAACAATCGACTCTTGACCCGACCCTTGAGTATTGACTATTGAGTAAAATTTATTTCTCCTAGCAATACTCGTTGACTTGCTCCGGTGACGGTTGGTAAGTTACCAGGGAAGTCTAATTGTCGCCAGTAGGCTAAGACAGCAAAGGCGATCGCTTCTTTGAAATCTGCACTGAATCCCACTTCATCTGTGGTTAGAACTGGTATTGTTTCTAAAAGCTGCTGTAAGCGATTTTTTAAATAGAGATTGCGACTACCACCACCGCACAAGAAGACTTTTTGTGGCATTTCAGGCAAAAAAGTGCGGTAATTGTGAACAATGGAAGCAGCAGTTAGTTCTGTGAGGGTTGCTAGTAAATCTGCTGAATTAAGCTCGTAGTATTCTGCATCTTTTATACAGTTTTGTAAATAATCAACACCAAATAATTCTCGACCTGTTGACTTTGGTGGTGGCAAATGAAAGTACTCTTGTTGTAGCCAATGTTCGACTAAGGCATGGCAAGGAGTACCACTAGCAGCCCAGGAGCCATTTTCATCATAGCTTTTCGTACCGTTTGTTAAATAGTTGACTGCCAAATCTAAGAGGCTATTTCCTGGACCTGTATCCCAACCACGAATCTTTTCTAACCAATTATCTTGCCGAGTAGGTAGATAAGTAAGATTACCAATGCCACCTATATTTTGGATACAACGTGCTTCTTGAGGATGACTGAATAAAGCTGCATCTACAGGTGGTACTAGGGGCGCACCTTGACCACCAGCAGCAATATCTGCTACACGGAAGTTACTCACAGTCGTCATACTTGTTAATTGAGCAATGACAGCACCGCGACCGAGTTGGAGAGTGTAACCAAGACTCCGACTGTGAGGAGGTCGATGGTAAACTGTTTGACCGTGAGAGCCAATTAAGGTAGCTGGTTGGCGATCGCTCTGAATATTTTGTGCAGCTTGAGCAAAAGCAATGGCGATCGCATCATCTAATTCTGCCAATTCTGCCATTGAGATGGCTTCACCAGCACAAACAGCCAAAATACTTTCTCTGAGTTCATCTTGGTAGGGATATGTTGCTGCGGCTACCAATTCTACTTGTAAATCAAAGCCTGTACCAGAAATATCTACTAAAGCAGCATCTATACCGTCTACAGATGTGCCACTGATTAAACCAATGACGTGAGTCATAAATATTATTAATAGTTAGTTGTTGGTGGTTGGTGGGTGGTTGGTTGTTGGTTGTTAACCATCTTCCTTCAGCGAACCCAGTTCTCCGAGATTTCTCATAGGATACCTTTACTTCACATCACAAACTAGCTTTTTAACCCACATTCCGCACTTCAAAATGTAGCGCAAGAGATTACATGGTGATT
>NZ_JCACKS010000055.1:0-13685 GCF_059505505.1 Pelatocladus sp.
ACAAGGTAATGTCTCTGTTTTCTTTTCCTCAAATCCTACTAGCTAGGCAGTTACATCTATCCTTTATTATAAGTGGCAATAAGTAAACACTTCCTATTTGTTGGGAGTATGGTGAGGAGAAGTGATCGCAATTGTAGTGGTTATTCAGTTTGCGATCGCCTATGGTAAATTTAAGGCGCGATCGCTCTCCAGAGTAACGAATTCCCATCATATTTCGTCATTAATTATCATCCAAAGTTCGCGACTTGATCTCAAGAAAAAAATACCCCTATCGGGGCATATTATTTCATGGTAATTATGACTATTGCACAGCAATTGAACGTATCAAAATACTCATCACTTCCCCTGAATTGGGACTAGGTAATAAAGGACTCCAATCCCTGATGTCTGCATAACCTAGTTGATGCAAAACGCGAATTGTAGCAGTCACCGCTTTACTGGAGCCAATCAGCATATGCTTGATTTTCTCGCGCTCCGGTGTCAGGTCGGAAGTCGCTTGAGCCTTGGAAATAGTTAAAGCTTGTTCATTAACATCAGCCATAAAGTTTCGATGTTTTGATTTCATAGGGCATTTCACCTTGCTTGATTGCGTTATATCTATGTCAATTTCCAATTGAGTGACCAATGACTCATTACATACAAATTCTTCAAGTTGCGGCATAATTTTTACCTGACTTTCTAAGTAGGGTTTTGATTTGGAAAGAAATCCTCTACAAAATTGCCTTGTTTTCTCCCCGTGAGGGGCTTCACTAACCGGAAATACTCTGTCTCCAGCGATGATTGTGTCCTAAAATATAGTCGGAATGAACCATCTGCGTATTGTTTGAGGTCTTTTTCATCAAAGGTAATTTCTCGACGTTGTAACCATTTAGTGACACTTGCATGAAACTCAGCCAGAAATAACGCCGGAAAATAAATTCTTCCTACCTTCACCCCAGTTTTTGGATGAGTGAATATCTGAAATTGCGGTTCTACCAATACTTCCGCCATATATATCTGTAATGCATTGGTTTTCAATTCTTTCAGCGTAAGGTTCACAACTTTAAGAAGGCAGACAAAGCAGCTGTTCTGCCTTCACATGCTTAAACAGCTGTTGAGTTGATATATTTCGAGAAATTTGAAACTTTCCAGTTTAAACCATGAACGCGATCGCCTATATTTGGTTTAGACGATGCTCCATCGCACAACAGACAGTTTTCACATTGAATTCTGTCGTCTTCTGTATTACGACAAAGAATTTCGTTAGACATCAAAGGAGTATTAGGAGCGATAATTCTAAAAGTTCTCCAACCCCTAAGTTGAGCTTCTTTTGCTTCAGTTTCGCTTTGCACCGAAGCCATTAAATATTGTTGCCAACGAGGATCGCAACTTCGCCATTGATGGGTATATCCAGTGTATTTTTGAGATGCCAAAATCATCGGCTCCCACACTTCAATTGGTATTGCTGTCGGATCTCCGTAAGAGCCTATTCTCATCGGATAGTGATATCGTTTCAAAACTTCTATTTCGTTGGCGCTAAATTTTGGATAACTTCCAGTTGCATACTTGCGATAAATATTGTTGATACCTAACAAGTTTACGTAGCAGCTACCCAAATTACTCAACTTTAAAGGGCAGTTACCACAAATGCCTATGTCTAAACCATTTTTTGCAGCATCTGTGGGGACAAATTCTTGTTGCAAAATCCAAGACTGAATTAATCGTCCAGTTTTACGATTGGATGTAGGCAAAACAAATCCTGTCAAAATCAGGACTATTGGTGAACCATTAATCAAAGATGCTCCTTCCCAAACGATGTAGCTGTTCTGTAACATAGTGATAACAGAGATGTTTGAGATTCAATGAACTGAATTTTTTTAGTTAATGAAGCGTTAATCAAATTTGTGACAGTAAAAAGGGGATAAGATATGATCTACCCCCTGTTTTTGACTTTAGGATTTAAATTCTCATTAGATGGTGAAAGGCTTCAATTAATCAAAATTGAATCCTCACGTCATCTAACTCAAATTTTCAGAATTCATTAGCATTCACTCTCTTCACTTATTTGAGGCAGAAGATTAGTATTTATACGTTCGGCATATTCTTGTCTACGTTGCCAAGATATTTGATTTTGCACTATCAAATCATCAAGGGTTTTACCTAACTTACGGTTTGCGTATTCAAGCAATTGTTCTAGAGAATATCGCTTTTCTTCAACTTTACCAAAATCATTTGCAAACTGCTCCTTAAATTCATTCCAATCAAAAACTTCTTTAAGGTGTCGCTTGGCAATCAGTCCGCAAAGAGAGCGGATAGAATAGTAGACTTTTGAGTATACACGCTCCGAGTAGTCATTAACAGCATAATCACCTAAGATTGAATCATCAATTGGTTGAAAAGCAGGAGTGGAAGATTTACGTGATGCCATACAAAATGCTCCAAATATTTCATTAGTAACAGGGCGTTAGCCCACATATTGGCTGTTATTTACGTATGGGAGTGATAAGTTTACCACCAAGCCGAATCATCGCAGTCAGAGATAAAGTCTTTGTTCTCGCAGTGTTGCTGGTAATCAATCTCTAGTTGTTGCAAGTCTGCATCCATTACTAGTTTTTGTAGTTCCAGCATTATTTCTTTTAAATGCTTTTCTTCACTTACACCTGCGTAATAAACCTTGATAAATTTGTCAGCTTTGCCCATGAATATTTCGAGATTGGTAACAAATGCCTGTTCTAAATCTATCGCTTGAATCATTATTGTTAATCCCTGAAAACTTGGATTATTTACGAAATCAGTACTCAGTTGGTAACATCAGAACTTTGCTAATTAGATAAACTTTAATGCTATTTATTGGGAAGTCAGTGTACTCAATTTCCTGTCGTAGTACTTCCTTACCTGTATCCCATTCACAAATCAAAGTGCCTGATTTTTCCTTAACTGACAAAAGCCAAATCTGAAAATTTTGCAGCTTGGTATTAGATAAAAATCTCTTAGTTTGATGCGAGGCTATGCTATCTATTAGCCAATAGGCTTCGGCAGCATCAGCGAGGTATTTAACCCCTTCTGTAAACCCGATACCTAACCAATGTTGGTAGATAATACCCGAACCAATAAATTGCTTGAGAGCAGCAGTTATTTGCTCAGGATTTTCCATGAATTTTTGCTCCTAATTACCTTTATTCACCTCTGAGGCGTAAGCCGAAAAAAATAACTTTTGGCGAAGGAAGTCTCACCAAAAGTAGAGCGGTTTTTATTTATTGCAAATAGGAGATTGATCGTACTCAACAAAGAGAATAAATATTAGCTTAATCGACAATAAACTTAGTAATAAAAAACACACTCAATAAACTCACAACTGTACTGATGATAAACGTGATGGTGTAACCCGTCTGTTGGGCAAGAATTCCACTGAGAATCGTGGCAGCAATTCCACCTAAAAACATAACTGAAACTTGAATAGTATAATCAGTAGCAGCAGTTGCGCGATCGCTCTTATCCATCATGGCACTAAGCAAGGCTGTATAGGCCATACTTTGAGTTCCACTGACTAGAATACACACCGCATACAGCACAGGTAAACTGGCAATGCCCATTGCTGGTACGATATACAAAAGTGCAGTAAAAGCTGCTATCAGTCCAAACAAAATTAAAGAACGCCTGCGTCCCAAGCGTGTAATCATCACTCCAGCAACCAAGGCTAAGACAATGCGGGCGCTGTAGCTAACTACACCCAATAACCAGCCAATGTCTGATAAAGACAAACCCCTATCTACCAAAAGCGGACGAATCATGGTAGTTGTCATACTTTCACCCGCCATATACAGTAGAACGACGAAAAGCCACGGTAGCATTTTCGGGCGAGAGAAAAAGCGAACAAATGTTTGGAAATAAGATTTGTTAACTTTTGAGTTGGCGATCGCTTGTTCTTTATGAAGCAAAGTTGGTATTAAATTGAGCAGCATGAAAACCGACATTGCAATTAGACTATATCGCCATCCCACTTTTTCTAACAGAATCAGCGCCCCACCACCACCAATAATCGCCCCAAAAAAATTTCCCCCAGCTTGAATTGCATTACCTAATCCTCGTTCTTGAGGTTCGAGCAAATTTACCGCTAATGCATCAGTAGCAATATCTTGGCTAGCAGAGAACAAACACGCCAAAAACATGCAAATGAGCAAGCCAATTAAATTATTTTGAATATCAATAAAAGCACTGAAAAATATAATTGCTATTAACAACAATTGAAAACAAATAATCCAACCGCGATAATGTCCTAAATTCCCTATACGGTAACGGTCAATTAAGGGCGACCAAAGAAACTTTAACCCAGAAGGAAGAATTAAAAAACCCAGAAATCCAATTACCTCAAGCGACATATTTTGTTGTCGCATAAAAACAGGTAATGCCTGAAGAAAAAATGTAAGCGTTCAGGTCACACTTGGCAGTTGATGGCTTGGTAGTGGCTCTGATAGTTTAAACCCCAAATTCAGCAACATAGATATTATCCATGTTCCCAAGCCATTGGTGATTAGCGATCGCCTGATTGAGAAGTATGACCTTTTTGATGAGCGTATACACACGTTTAAGCTACTTTGTCAATGCGTAAGTCCTAAAGAATATTTGTTGAGCATCGAATTCGTTCTGTAAAAATATTTCGAGTTGCCCAAGAAAGATTTCGGCTAATTCCTAAAAAATATGAACAAGTAATTTTGACAATTTGTGGGTTAGTAAGATTCCGAATTGGAGCGCTAGTGTTACAAATATAAATACATCCTATTTCATTAGGATAAAATAAACGCATATAACTATTTTTTTTGCTTTTTATTATCAGTAAATCTCTCAAAACCTCATTTGAACGTATGGACTAGCTAGTTCGCAATGCTTGCATTTGCGCTTTGTAAGCTAGTCACACACAACCTTTGATAGTTTTCGGAGATGTCTATTGATAACCTATATTGGGAGAGCGTTTCCCTCTTTGCCTTAGTAGTTCATTTGTTCGCGTTGAAAGGGCTGGGGCGTAACGCTCATCAATCCTTGGACTAAGCCAAAATATACTTTGATAGGGCGGGACATTTTATTTTCTGGAGATCCCTTATGAGTAATACCAGTTGGGGCAGGCTTCCCGCCGCCTTTGGTGAAGTATAAAATTTAGTTTACTCTTGTTGCACTCCTGTTGCACGGCACTGACTCAAGGTGAATTAAGGATTGAACCAAATCCTCCTCCACCAGGAGTTTCTATCACAAAAATATCTCCAGATAGCATCAAGACTGTTGCTGTGCTGTCTAAATTCTCTTGTGTTCCATTTTGACGCTGTATCCAGTTGCGTCCGACTTGTCCAGCTTCCCCACCATTTAATCCAAAGGGAGGGATACGGCGATGACCAGAAAGAATATTAGCTGTCATTGGTTCAAGAAACTTGATGCGGCGAATCACACCGTTACCACCAGAATATTTTCCTTTACCACCGCTATCGGGACGCAGACAAAAACTTTCTACTTGCACAGGATAACGAGTTTCTAAAATTTCTGGGTCGGTCAAACGAGAGTTAGTCATGTGGGTTTGGACTGCATCAGTACCATCAAAGTTCGCCCCTGCGCCAGAACCACCGCAGATGGTTTCATAATATTGATAACGCTCATTCCCGAAAGTAAAATTATTCATCGTTCCCGCAGATGCAGCCATGACACCCAAAGCACCATATAAAGCATCAACAATAATTTGGGAAGTTTCCACATTACCTGCAACTACTGCAGCCGGATAAATAGGGTTCAACATACAACCTTCCGGAATAATAATTTCTAAAGGTTTTAGACACCCAGCATTCAAGGGAATATTATCATCAACTAAAGTGCGGAAGACATATAAAACTGCTGCTTGAGTGACGGCTTTAGGAGCATTAAAGTTACTATGCAATTGTGCAGATGTACCAGTAAAATCGATTGTTGCACGGCGATGTTTTTGATTGATTGTTACTTTAACTTGGATTTTGTCCCCACTATCCATTTCATAAACAAATGAACCACTTTTGAGAACATCAATTGCTCTTTTGACAGATTCTTCCGCATTATCTTGGACAAATTTCATATATGCTTGGACTGTTTCGAGCCCATATTGAGCAACCATTTTATGCAGTTCTTGAACTCCCCTTTCATTGGCAGCAATTTGTGCTTGAAAATCAGCTAGATTTTGATCAGGATTACGAGCAGGATAGGGATGATTTGCTAATAAATTTCTTAGTTGTGTTTCCTGAAAATTTCCTTGTTCAACTAAGAGAAAATTATCAAAGAGAATTCCTTCTTCTTCTACCGTAGTACTGTGGGGAGGCATAGAACCAGGAGTAATACCGCCAATATCAGCTTGATGTCCGCGAGAAGCAACGTAGAAGAGGGGAGTGGGAAGCAGGGAGGAGGAAGGGGTTTCTAAAAATACGGGGGTAATGGCTGTGACATCTGGGAGATGTGTTCCGCCATTATAGGGATTGTTGGATAAATAGACATTTCCTGGTTTGATGGTGTCGCCTTGACCATTAATTAAGCTGCGAACGCTTTCACTCATTGAGCCTAAATGTACTGGAATATGAGGGGCATTAGCAACTAATAATCCAGAAGCATCGAAAATAGCACAGGAGAAATCTAATCTTTCTTTAATATTTACTGATGCTGCGGTATTTTGCAGAATAATTCCCATTTGTTCAGCGATAAATTGATAGAGATTTTTGAAGATTTCTAAACGGACAGGATCGCTTTGAGTAGTTGTGTACATTTCTAATTCCTAATTCCTAATTTTTGATGTTGCCTGATTAGGTAGAGTATGCAAGTTTCTAAAGAGTCAGAGATTCATCCTGTAAATCACTAACAAACATATGCCCAGGAGAATGAGTAATTGCTAACTCAGATTTTGTGGACAAAATCGCAATTTGAGTAGTGACTCCGCAAGCCCAAAAAACTGGAATTTCACCATCATTAATTGTGACAGCATCACCATAATCAGGTTTTTCTAAGTTATAAATTCCGATTGTCTCTGGACTACCAATATGTATAGGAGAACCATGTGCTTTGTAATATCGACTGGTTACTTCGACAGCCCGAACAACTTGATTTGCTGGTAGAGGACGCATGGAAACTACTAAAGAACTAGAAAATGTCTGAGTAGAAATACATTCAATATTTGTCTTATACATTGGTACATTTTTCTCTTCTTCTATATGTCTTACTGATAACCCAGATTTGAGCATGGCATTTTCAAAGGAAAAGGAACAGCCAATTAAAAAAGCTACTAAATCGCAATCACACCAATTGCTTTCAAAATCTGGAATATGCCTAAAGTAGTAGCGATTAAAACAACGCCGATGCCTAAGATATTTGCGCTCGCGCGATTACGGAAATTGCCTAATAAATCAGCTTGGTTAATAACTATCAGCAAAAATGTTGCGACGACAGGTAATAAAAGACCATTGGCGGCTTGAGCAAAGAGAATAGACTCTAACGGACTTTTTCCAGTAATAGCCAGCACGGTGCCAATCACTAGTACCAAAATCCATATTGTCCGAAATCGGCTGTTATGGAAATTTGCCCTCCAGCCCAACGCGCCGCAAATAGCATAAGCTGTTGCTAAGGGTGCAGTAATAGTACTAGATAAACCAGCCGCAAAAAGTCCGATTCCAAAACAATACTGTGCCGCAGAACCTAACAGGGGTTCTAGTTGCTGTGCCATTGTCCGAGCGTTACTAATTGTCATGCCTTGAGTGGCAAAAGCAGCGGCTGATGTGGTGGCGATCGCTAGTGTAATCAGTCCACCCAAAGAAATAGAAATGATGGTATCAAATCGTGATTGTGCAACAGCTACTTCGGTTGGGACTGTCTCTGGCCACTTTTGTTGCACGGAACTTGAATGCAGAAACAAATTATAAGGCACAATCGTCGTCCCAATGAGGGCAATGACTGTCAGCAGTGAACCAACCGGTAGGCTGGGAAATACCATTCCTTTGAGTAATGCACCTATATCCGGATGGGCAACAATCGCTGTCAACAGAAACATAACGCCCATCAAACTGACAGTTACAATCAATACTTTTTCAATCAGATTGTAAGCCCCAAAAGCCAGCAACAGGAAAGCTAATACACCAATTATTGCTGCCCAAATCTGAAAAGAGATATCACCAAGTGTTTCTAAACCAATGGCTGCACCTGTGATATTACCAGTCTCAAACGCTGTATTACCAAAGAGAATAGCTGCAATCACTAGGATAATTGCCAAAAGTCGCAAAATAGGGCTTTCAGTTGCTCTTAAGGCTTCTCCAAGTCCTTGTCTTGTCACCAAACCCAAGCGTCCTGACATTTCTTGTAATATGATGGTTGCGATTGTGGAAAAGACAATTGCCCACAACAGCGCAAAACCATAGTTTGCTCCGGCAATACTAGCAGCAGTTACTGTCCCAGGACCAATAAAGGCAGCACTAACTATTAACCCCGGCCCTAAATTATTGAGTCGTTTCAACATCATATTTCTGTTTATGGATGTCGTAAAATTAAATGATTACTTTTAGTTAATCTTGCTTGCCAATTAGGTTCAACCACAATCGTGCTGATTTTTTCGATGATGATAGCAGGGCCATTAATGTTATCTTCTGGTTGTAAATCTTCCCGACGATAAACTGGCGTATCGTGCCATTTATCAGCAGTAAACATCTTGACTATTTCAACAGGTTGAAGAACTGATTTTCCAGCGCGGGAACGATGAATTAATGGTTCTTCAGGAGTATCCATTTTCTGAATGACTTCCACTGAAATAGATTCCACAATTAAAGATTTTTCTGGCTGAATAAAACCATAGCGAGATTTATGTGCTTCAAGAAATGCCATTTGCATCACTGTCACATCGGCATCAAAATCTATGCTGAAAGTAAAATTAGTTCCCTCATATTTCAAATTCAGTTTTTGAATGATTTCTGTCTCTACACTACTTTTATCTGGACTTATTTCACTTTGAGCTTGGGTTTCTAAAGTTTTTATTAACTGCATTAACTGAGGAATTAAGTCTTGATCTAAAGGCTTTTCTACTCCTCCAACTCTAGTCATTCTTACATCAGCCAATCCCATTCCATAGGCTGAAAGAACTCCAGCATAAGGATGCAAAAATATCTGTTTCATCCCTAAACTATCAGCAATTAAACAAGCAACTTGTCCACCGGCACCACCAAAACAACAAAGTACATATTTGGTGACATCATAACCTCGTTGCAGGCTGATTTTTTTAATAGCATTAGCCATATTTTCAACAGCAATAGCAATAAATCCTGCTGCTACTTGTTCAGGGGTACGATAATTTCCTGTAGCATTTGTAATTTCTATTGCTAATTGCTGAAATTTCTCTAAGACAATATTTTTATCTAACGGTAAATTGCCATCACTTCCAAACACAGACGGGAAATATTGAGGATGTATCTTACCTAACAGCACATTTACATCTGTTACTGTTAAAGGGCCACCCCGTCGATAACAAGCAGGGCCGGGATTTGAACCAGCCGATTTTGGCCCAACACGGTAGCTTGAACCATTAAACATCAAAATTGAACCGCCACCAGCTGCAATCGTGTTAATTGATAATACGGGAACTCGCATTCGCGCCCCAGCAATTTCCGAATCTAATTGGCGTTCATACTCTCCTTGAAAATGGGCAACATCTGTACTTGTTCCTCCCATATCAAAGGTAATGACTAAATCAAAACCTGCCCTTTTGCTAGTTTGTACTGCACCAACAATCCCGCCAGCTAGACCACTTAAAATACTATCTTTTCCTTGAAATTGTGCAGCATCAGTTAAGCCTCCATCAGACTTCATAAACATTAATCTGACATGAGGTAACTGACTTGCTACTTGATTAACATAGCGGCGTAAAATTGGAGTTAAATAAGCATCTACAACAGTTGTATCTCCTCGACTCACTAATTTCATTAATGGACTAACTTGGTGAGATACGGAAATTTGTGTAAAGCCAATTTCTTGAGCAATTGCGGCTACTTGTTGCTCATGTTTGGGATAGCGATCGCTGTGCATAAACACAATAGCACAACTACGAATTCCTGTCTGATAAACTGCTTGTAAATCTTGTTTTATTTGTGCAATCTTCACAGATTTTAATTCGTTACCATGAGCATCATAGCGTTCGTCTACTTCAATGACTTGTTCATAAAGCATCGTTGATAAAATGATGTGACGGGCAAAGATATCAGGACGGTTTTGGTAGCCAATTCGCAATGCATCTTTAAACCCTTTCGTAATAATCAGAACTACTCTATCTCCTTGCCTTTCTAAAAGTGCATTAGTGGCGACTGTTGTCCCCATTTTCACTACTTCTATGACTGTATTGGGAATGAGTTCATTGCTTGAAAGACTCATAATATCCCTAATGCCTTGGATAACTGCATCTTGATATTGTTCAGGATTTTCGGAAAGTAATTTATATACTATTACCCATTCTTTGTTAGCAAGAGGAACAATCAAAAAACGTTCTGTATGCCTTGAAAGCCTGTCTATAATTGCCTGATTATTCGTTACAGCAATAATATCTGTGAATGTACCACCACGATCTGCAAATACTTTTAACATTTTTTAATTTCCTCAAGTGCATGGAATTAGAGTAACAATAGGATTAGGAGTATTTCTACTTCATGTGTGGAATATTTTAACGACAGGTGTGGATAATTAATACACAACTGCCTATAAAGATATAAAATTTTCAGCCTTTTATATAAAATATAAATCCCTTACTTGTAGCAGCTTTTTTAGCTACAATTGCTATTAGTTTTTCAGCATATTTTCCATTGCCACTTTTGTTGTGTTGCATCCCATTTGATGGCTACTATTTCTGTGGGAGGATTGAGGCGATCGCCACTTGGATCAAATTGAATCAGCCCCGTAACTCCCTTTACCTGTTTTCTCCTTTTTTTGAAATATTGATCCATATGTGTGAGTAAATCTTTGCTAGATTGGCTGCGGTATTCTTCTAAGACTTTTAAGATTATTAACACGGAATCAAAAGCTGTTGCACTGCGCCATGTTAAATTTTCTATTCTCCATAACTTAGCGCCTATTTTACAAAAAGTCTCTGGTATAGAATTAGAACTCTCACACCCGTTTTCTTGACTCTGCCAATGCCAAGGAATACAAGCTATAATTTGACGGTTATTTTGATTTGTAGTATTGCACGGGGTTTGCTCATGAATCCAATGTAAAAAATTATCATGATAAAAAGTTGCCGAGCCAACTATTAAACAGTTGTTGATATTTAATCGGCTAATTAACCCAGCATTCTCAAGGGAATTCGGTTCAATTCCTCCATCGGGAATTATGATGATAATATCAACATCATCTTTTTTAAGATATTCTATATATTGTTGGACTCTGTAATAGTTTTCACTAATATAATTACATTCTTTTAGAAAAACAAACTTATCTTGATGTTGTTCTAGATATTGTCTAATACTGTTTCTGTAGGAAATACTGTAACTACTATTTTGGTTATAGATAAGAGCTACTTTTTTGGGAGGTTGATTGGAAAATTTTTCTATTAAATAATTAGCCATTTTTTTAGCATTAATAGCATCTGGTGTAGTCAATCTAAAAAAAGATAAACTTTTATCTATAGATAATTGGGAAAGTTCATTTGATGTACTACTAGAATTGACTAAAATTAACCCTTTCTGCTTATAAAAACGCAGTGCATTTTTGGTCATTTCGCTTGAATAATGACCAATGATCGCAATCAGATTCAATTGTGGTGCTAACTCAGCCAATTTTTCTGCTGTTTGGTTCAATGGGTCGTATAAGTTATTAGGATCATTAACAACAAGAATTTGCAACGCTATTTGACTACAACTACATATTGAAGGCAAGTAGGTATTAGGCGTGATCTCATCTAAATTTATCTCTGTGCCTAAAGAAATTTGGTCAAAGCTTTGCAGATTAACTTGTAATTGTATTTGAGAAATTCCTCTCAAAATTTCAGCAGCAACGTGTCCTTGGTTATGAAAGAATGGAGTAACTACAGCTAAAGTATAAATTTTAATACCTTTTTCTTGTAAAAAAGATTTTTTATATTCAATTAAGCAGTTATTGATGTAGATTAATACTTCCGGATTACCAATTCCATAATTATTAAGTTCTTGATTCCAAGCTTCTAAAAAACACTGAAATGCTTGATAGTAAAGCCCTTGTTGATAAAAATTTGTTCCTTGAATCTGATATTGAACAATTTCTTGGTTAGCTGGATAAAGAAAAATTTGTCTCCCAAAACTTCCTTGAAAGTTATCACTATTTAATTGAGGTGGAGGATTTAACCTATAACTGTTATGTGGATTGAGTAAAAAATTAAGAATGCTCACCCAATTGCCAGCTATTTCCTCTTGCTCTACGCCCATTATATGAGCTATTTTTGGATAGATAATTTTACTTAATCGATCTGCAATATTCTGTCCAGGTAAGTTTACTATATTAGATATTTGTTGCCGAGATAATCCCAGTAAAAAATTACAAATAATTATTTTATCTAGTTGAATGAGCTTCCTTGTATTAGGAATATCATCTAAATCTTGTAATAAAAGTTCAATATTTATAGCTAGATTTTCTATGACTTGCCGACAATTTTCACACATATTATTTCAGATGTTATCGTCTTTTGCCAAAATGATACTCTGATTTTCATTTCAGGTTGTTCTATTGGTGTGAAAATAATTTCTACGGATGTCGCTGGTAATTTAAGGTAGATCTTTGTTGATCAAAAAAGTCAAACCTGAAGCGTACATCGCTTTGACGAGTAATACCGGTTATGGTGATGCTTTTTTGGAAAAGCCTAAAAAAGCGAGCGTACAAAGCTGTTCAAGTTGGCGACAAAAGGAAAGCTAGGTCATTACAAAAGCTTATTTTAAAATCCACCTCGGCTAGATTACTGGCAATTCGGCAAGTAACACAGTTAAATGCCGGAAAAAGGACTGCGGGTATTGATGGCAAAGTGTTCCTCAATTTTGAAGAACGCTTCGCACTTGAAGAACTTCTCAAGTTCAATGTCAATAATTGGCATCATAACAAATTAAGGGAAATCCCAATCCCCAAAAAGGACGGAAAAACCCGAATCCTAAAAGTCCCGACGGTGTGTCCATATTGCACCTCAATTGCAGAAAGTTTAGGGATGTTTTGTTTGACCGAGCGTATCTCCTAATGTTAGAGCTTTTTTTAGCCAAAGCTAAAAGAGCGATCGTAAAAATAACGAAGAGGTTGTGTTGTTGGTCTGAGTATGCTACCAGTGAGCGACTAGTAGTATGAAGATGTAAACGGCGAAAGTGTTGCTGTGTTTTTGTCACTGGAAGGATAACTTGGCAGAAAAGGACACTATATGCTTCCAATCGTCTATCGGACAAATTATGGTTCCAACAAAACAATTTTAGAAATCAAAAAAATAATTCATGCACAAGATTATTGTGCATTTAAACGTGTTTTGAAGCATTTTCCAAAACTACTCTAGATGATAATTTCCAGAAATCTTCAATAGTATGTTTTATATATAGCGTTTCCTATGCTAATGAAGTATAGCTAGACTTCATAGATAAATCATTTCAACTTTGAGAATGTACCTCATCTGAGCGAGAACCGCTATAGCTCATAGATTTATGTATTCGTTTTTGGGAAATTTGATGGTTTGATAATTC
>NZ_JCACKS010000056.1:0-13034 GCF_059505505.1 Pelatocladus sp.
CTTCTATTGACGTTCTTTTACCACAAAATATACTATTTTGGAGATGTTTAATCAGGCTGTATGCAAACTGATCTTGTAGATAAGAAATTGTAGTTGCAATCAGACCATCAATATTATCTTCTTCCCTGAGACTTTGCAGAACTCGTCCCAAAGAAATGATTTGTTGTTCGGCGGCTGTAAATTTTTGTTGCTGCCTCATCTGATTACCGTTAAACATAGCTTGCTAATATATAAGATGCCCAGATCACAGTTGCAAACAACAACCAACCATACTTCAAATCAAGCAAAATTTGGATATTTATCAAGCTTTAATTCGTCCGTTCTTCTTCGATCTGCTCGATGCAGATCCAGAATGGCTGCACTATTCAACAATTCGCAGTCTTAGCTGGCTAGCAAACAATGGCGATCGCCCTCCTGCTAGTTTGATCGTCAAACGCTTACAAAATTCTTTGTCTGTTACTGATAAACGTCTCGAACAAACCCTGTTTAGGCTCAATTTCCCCAACCCCCTTGGCTTGGCTGCTGGATTTGACAAAGATGGCGTTGCTACTAGTATTTGGTCGAGTTTTGGTTTTGGTTTTGCAGAAATTGGAACTGTAACTTTTGTTGCTCAACCGGGTAATCCTCGTCCCCGCTTATTTCGCTTACCTTTAGATAAAGCTGCTCTCAATCGCATGGGCTTTAATAATAGTGGAGCTGCTGCTATGGCGGCGCGGTTAGCAAAATGTAAACAGCAATTCGCTCCAACCATACCTATAGGTATAAATTTGGGCAAATCTAAGATAACGCCATTAGAAGCAGCAGCCCAAGATTATCTCAATAGTTTTCGCCTACTCAAAGAATTGGGAGATTACTTTGTAGTGAATGTGTCTTCTCCCAATACACCAGGTTTGCGATCGCTCCAAGATGCAACGATGCTGAGTTCAATTTTGGCAGCATTACAAACAGAGAATGACGCACATAAGCCTATTTTTGTCAAGATAGCGCCGGATTTAGAGTGGGAAGCGATCGCTGACATTATCTCCCTAGCTCAAACTTATCAATTGGCAGGAATCATTGCTACTAACACCACTATTCGCCGTGATGGGCTTAAAACACAGGTGATTGCCAAAACAGGCAAATCACCACAAGCAGAAGCGGGTGGAATTAGTGGTGCGCCAGTGCGCGATCGCTCCACAGAGATCATTCGGTTTATTTGGCAGCAAACTCAAGGGAAAATACCGATCATCGGCGTCGGTGGTATTTTTACCTCAGAAGACGCCTGGGAGAAAATTACTGCTGGTGCTTGTCTGATCCAAGTTTATACAGGCTGGATTTATTCTGGCCCATTGATGATCCGTGGTATTCTCGAAGGACTGCTTGCTAAGTTAGAACAAACAAGATTAAATTCCATTTCCCAAGCAGTAGGTAGTGGTCAGTGAGCAGTTATCAGTAAGCAGTTATCAGTTATACTTTTCACCCTTCATTCTTTAGGTATTTTGTTCTTCCAAAGGGAAAAACTCCTTAGTTCTTGGTGAAAAACTCCAAGCTATACCATCTGGATCTTTGCTGCGACTCCATTCAGAAAAGTTTGGGTCATCTCTTCTTTTGTATACAGTACTAGAATACACGTTGAGACGCTTCGCTAGTTCCGATTGAATTAGAGAACCGAAAATTAATTGTTGTTCTAATGGTTGTTTAACTTCTTCTTGATGTGTCTGTGGTGGAGTTTCAGTTTCTGGTTCTACTTGCTGTGGTTGCGAAGGCGGTGGTGCCAGTAAAGATTCCATCATTTTATTATCCTTTGTATTCTTTGGATGAGGAAGTTCTTTTACTGGTTCGCTACTATCAAAGATGCTGCCGAGAGTACCAGCAGTAATAAAGTAATATACCTTACCACCCTCTTTAGAGTTAACAACACTGCCAGCAAATTCTGCTACCTTTGTATCCAGATAGCGTTTTGCCGTTTCTCCAGAAAAATTCCCCTTAATTGCTAAATCCATTGGGGTAATTTTGCCTTCATTTTCCCGAATTAACTGGTTAAACATCGGGTTCACTTCCAGACACCATTTTTGCCACTGATAGCGCTGCCAGATGCTGATAGCTAACCCCAGAAATATTAACGCCAGCCAAATTCGCCAGGTTGCGACCAGGAAAATTATTAAAAACGATATTGGCAAAAGCAGAACTAGGTATCCTTTGCCATAGTATTCTATTTTGTTTTCACTCATGCCCATTTTTGCCAAATGACTTTTAGGGAAATAATATTATCTTGGCAAAAATTGGGACAAAAGTTTGTAGTTTTTGTTTATTTGCCAAAAAATTTTCCAGGCAAATAGGATGCTCGCTAAAATTCAATTCCTGGTTGAGCTTTTACACCTTGGTCACGAAAGGGATGTTTTACCAATGTCATTTCTGTGACTAAATCAGCACGTTCTACCAACTCTAGAGGTGCGTTTCTGCCTGTAAGAATAACGTGATTATCGGCTGGTTTTTGTGCTAAACCCCACAAAATTTCTTCTAAACGCAAATATCCAAGTTTAATGGCAATATTGATTTCATCTAATAGCACTAGCTTAAATTCTGGGTTGCGGATGTATTCTAATCCTTTTTGCCAAGCGGCTTGTGCTTTTTCAAGATCGCGATCGCGGTCTTGGGTTTCCCAGGTAAAGCCTTCACCCATGGCGTGAAATTCTAATTGATCTGGCCAAAGGCTGAAAACCTTTTTTTCTGAGGGTTCCCAAGCACCTTTAATAAATTGGACGATCGCCACTTTGTATCCATGACCGAGCGATCGCAGTATCATTCCCAAGGCTGCGGTTGTTTTTCCTTTACCATTGCCAGTGTGAATTATTATTAAGCCTTTGTCTGGAATTGCTTTTTCTATGCGTTGGTCTTGCACCTGCTTGCGTCGCTGCATTTTTTGCCGATACTGTTCATCAGTCAGAGTTGAGGATGACGCTTCCTCAGTTAAGCGTTTAGCCTCTGTGTCTAGATTCAAGTCAGCAAAGTTGTCGGTATTCATCTATGCTTAAACTCGTTAAAAAGGGTTAAAACCTTAGCCAGTTGGTTAAAAACCAACTTTAGCTTGAAGCCCAAATTTTAATTTAGAGCTAGGTGCAAGATATCAGCTGACCAACGTTGAAGCAATTGTTATTTTCCGTCAGCGTTTATAATTTTGGGGAACCCTATTGTGATTTACTTAAGTAGGTAGGCACCGAAATTTTCCACTACAGTAACAAAACATTAACTTGGTAATCTAGAGTTGGGCTGCTGCCCCCGACCCCTGGCTTCGCGGTGTCAGTGATCTAAAAACCATAGAAGAATTTCTATACATACAAAAACTTTTTTCTTGATCACTTATATAAGTATTACTACCCGAAGTAGCGTACAGTTAAAAATATCCAAATGATTTAACTATTACGATTTAGTTTTTCAGAGCTTGAAGTCGCTCGGCAATCATTCTCGGCAGTCTGTTGTTGAGACTTTTCTGAGTGCGCGATCGCAGATGTTAGATTCCATTCTCCAGCCGACTTTTATCTATAACCCATCCTTTCTATGAAATGGGTCGGTTCTATTTCGTTAGATCAACCGTTCATTTACCTCAATGATAGCAATCACCAGTCTCATCCAGTTTAATAACGTTGGGGGCGATATCTTAGGTGGTGTCACGACTGCTGTTGTCTCATTACCCCTGGCTCTGGCCTTTGGGGGTGGGGGCCCTCGGTGGACTCTATGGGGCAGTTTGTGGCGGCTTTTTTGCCGCCCTGTTTGGCGGTATCCCAACTTTGATCTCTGAACCGACGGGGGCAATGACCGTAAGCCCTGTCTATAGGTTCTCGTGCAACACCTGTGTTGTAGCAGGGCTGTTTCATTCCCTAAAATGCTTGAAAATGCAAGGGTTCAGGATATCAAAAACGAGCTTGGCATTCAATTTTAGACATGAAGATAGTCAAAAATTTATGAATTTTGCCCTGAGATTTATCGCCAATGATATTGACAAAATACATTTAATTACGAATGAAACGGTCTTGCTGTGTTGTAAGGGTGAAGTGCCTTACTCTTACTCTCTTTAACTCTTTAGAGTTCACTTAGTTCATTTATTGCAATAATCCTGGTCAGAGGAGTCATAAGGAGGTATTCGTGGATTTTTTGTCCTTATTTTTCATGGACTTTGTTAAGCAGTTGCAGTCCCCAACACTCGCGTTTTTGATTGGTGGGATGATTATTGCTGCTCTTGGTAGCGAATTGGTAATTCCAGAGGCGATTTGTTCGATCATCGTCTTCATGCTGCTCACCAAAATCGGTCTAACCGGTGGAATTGCGATCCGCAATTCCAACCTGGGGGCTATGCTTTTTCCTATGCTCTTTGCTGTAATAACAGGGATTACGATCGTATTCATCGCGCGCTATACGTTAGCCAAGCTGCCAAAGGTCAAAGTCGTTGATGCGATCGCCACCGGGGGTTTGTTTGGTGCGGTGAGTGGCTCTACTATGGCTGCCGCCCTGACAGTACTGGAAGAACAAAAGATGGCATACGAGCCATGGGCTGGCGCACTCTATCCTTTCATGGATATCCCCGCCCTCGTAACTGCAATTGTTATCGCCAACATTTACCTCAACAAGAAGAAGCGTAAAGAAGCAGCCTACTCTACTGTGCAGACTGTTGCGGCTGGCGATTATCCCGATCAGCAAGATTATCCCAGCACCCGCCAGGAGTACCGCAGCCAGCAGAAGGGAGATGCGGATAATCGGGTCAAGATATGGCCGATCATCGAGGAAAGCCTCCGGGGTCCTGCCCTATCGGCAATGTTGCTCGGTCTCGCTCTTGGTATCTTTACCAGACCAGAAAGTGTCTATAAAGGTTTCTACGATCCCGCCTTTCGTGGCTTGCTTTCGATCTTGATGCTGGTCATGGGTATGGAAGCTTGGTCAAGAATTGGCGAACTGCGTAAGGTTGCCCAATGGTACGTCGTGTATAGTGTGGTGGCACCGTTTTTGCATGGTTTAATCGCCTTCGGTCTCGGCATGATTGCCCACGAATTGGTGGGATTCAGCATGGGCGGTGTCGTGGTTCTGGCTGTCATCGCTTCCTCTAGTTCCGACATCTCAGGACCACCCACATTGCGAGCCGGTATCCCGTCGGCTAATCCCTCCGCCTATATAGGCGCGTCTACAGCCGTCGGTACGCCAATTGCGATCGGCTTGTGTATACCTTTCTTCATCGGTCTGGCCCAGGCGATCGGCGGCTAACCCCAGACGGGTCACGGTCTGTCGGCTCTCCCTTGACCCGGTAGACCAATTAGATCAATATACATGTGTGTAAGGAGGTAACAAACATGAGCAAGAAAGCCAACAAGCTCGTCATCATCACAGAAAAGGTTCTGATGAAAAAGGTCGCCAAGATCATTGATGAATGCGGGGCGACGGGTTATACGGTTCTGGAAACTGGCGGTAAAGGCAGTCGCAACGTGCGCTCGTCGGGACAACCCAACGTTTCCGACACCGATTCAAATGTAAAGTTCGAGGTACTCACCGAAAATCGGGAGATGGCAGAGAAGATTGCGGATCACGTCGCAATCAAGTTTTTCAACGATTATGCGGGCATTATCTATATCTGTGAAGCAGAGGTACTCTACGGGAGAACTTTCTGTGGACCAGACGGCTGTTGAGTCGAAACGACGCGCCATAAAAGGAACAAGCGAGCCATTAGTGCGAGTTTCTGTGGTCAGACGGCTGTTGATCGAGACGAAGCAGACCCCAAAAGCCGAGGTCATGACCTCGGCTTTTGAGTAACCGTGTTTTGTGTCCGCAGGACGTTGACCCTGGCGCAGAAGTCCTTCCCCCCGCAGTTTTATAACTTCCTCAAACCCTTAACCTTCATTGCTTTAAACTCATGATTTTGTCCAACATTCTGCCTCCTTTTAGTGGGATGTCCGCTCTCATGGCTCCGATACCATTCCTGGCAACCGTTGTTGCTGAGGATTCACCCATTATTCTGTCTGGCGTATTGCTGACGCTGGTGGTGATTTATCTGGCCAGCAAGTTCGGCGCAGAGGTCGCTAGGCAATTGGATTTTCCGCCCGTCCTGGGGGAACTGGTCGCCGGTGTGATTGTCGGCGTTTCGGCCTTGCACCTGGTGATCTTTCCTGAAGGGGGGCTGTCTGCCTCTGACTCGGTGATTATGACAGCGCTGCAAGGATTGAATCAATTGGCACCGGATGCGCTGACCCGGATCTTTGAGTCGCAAAGTGAAGTGATTTCGGTTCTAGCTGAAATCGGCGTGATTATTTTGCTGTTTGAAATTGGACTGGAATCCGATCTGCGGCAACTTAAGGAAGTGGGAATTCAAGCCACGGTTGTCGCCTGTGTCGGAGTCGCGGTACCTTTTGCAGCAGGCACGGCAGGGTTAATGATGCTCTTTCATGTAGCAGCCATTCCAGCGATTTTTGCAGGGGCCGCGTTAACGGCAACGAGTATCGGCATTACCTCTAAAGTGTTGTCAGAGTTAGGTCAACTCAAATCCAAAGAAGGGCAAATCATTGTTGGCGCGGCGGTGATTGATGATGTCCTCGGCATTATTGTCCTGGCTGTAGTCGCCAGCTTAGCCAAAACCGGTGAGATTGATGTCGCCAATGTTATTTACTTGATTGTCAGTGCTACGGCATTCTTGATTGGATCAATTTTATTGGGGGGTGTCTTTAACAAAAGTTTTGTGGCGATCGTAGAGCAGCTCAAAACCCGTGGAAATATTGTGATTCCAGCATTCATCTTCGCTTTCTTTATGGCATTTTTAGGTAACGCCATTCATCTCGAAGCGATTTTGGGTGCCTTTGCGGCGGGTTTGGTGCTTGATGAAACCGATGCCCGGAACGAGTTAGATGAATTAATCAAACCAATCGCCGATTTACTGGTACCCATCTTTTTTGTGACGGTGGGAGCGCGTGCCGACCTCGGTGTTTTGAACCCTGCGGTACCGGAGAATCGGGCAGGACTATTGATTGCTGTCTTTTTGATGGGGGTGGCGATTATCGGCAAGCTGATCACAGGTTGGGCAGTGTTTGGACAACCCGGCATCAATCGAGTGGCGATCGGGGTTGGGATGATCCCGCGAGGAGAGGTGGGTCTAGTGTTTGCCGGTATCGGCTCTGCTAGCGGCATTTTGGATAAGCCGTTGGAGGTATCGATTATTATCATGGTAATTTTGACAACTTTCCTGGCTCCACCTTTTTTACGGGTTGCCTTTGGTTCATCCACGAATCCCATCCCAGAATCTACCACGGCTGTAGAAACAGCAAGTGAGTAACGGTTTTACTTGGGAAGCCCACACCGTACCTGATAGGGTCGGTGTTGGGTAGTTCACAACTAGTTGATATCATGAATTTAAACCTTATTTTCCAGATGGATAGAATGGTCTCGGAAATGTTTTATTTTCGGAGAGTGACAGAAGAGGTTAAAATCTTGTTTCAAATTGAATTTCCGCTCGACTTTCATCAGTTAAATTTGTCGAACCCCTTATGACTAGTTGATCGCTGAGTTCATAAAGCAAGTTGTAACGGAAGGATTCGTTGCCATAAAAAACTCGTGATACTGAAAAAGAAATATCGTCAGAGATACCAATTGCTGCTTCTGCTGCTAAACTCAGTACTGAACTTTCTCCGCTTGCAGTAGGCTGGATGGTGGGAAAAATCTGAAATTCTCTTAAACCGATCGCCTCAGCAATTTGACTAATTCTGCCTTGAAAGTTTGCAAATATCTCGGAGTTAGTTAGAGTCGCAATACCGATGCTGGTTGCATCAGCTTGACCAAAGACATTGATAAAAGAACCTCCTAATAAAGCAACAATTTCGTCTTCTGTCCGACTAGGCTCACTAGTTAGTTGTAAATTTTCAGATAATTTACTGGCTGGCCCTTGAACACTGGCTTCGATGCGAACGGTGTTAAAAGTACCCAAGGCGTTGGGAGAAGAATCATTGATCTCGCTCGATGTGGGTGTGGTAGTAGATCGACTACTGTTATATTGCGGAACTAATGTGACTAGTCGCACATCCAAAATCGGGTCTAATCCTTGTTTAGGGGTGAATGTGGCGGTTTGATCATAACCACGCGCTAGGGTAAATCGAGTCACAAATAAATTGACTTGACCTTGTTTAATATTTATCACTCCTTGAGGACGGGGATTAGCTAAAGTTCCGTTGAGGGTAATATCTCCCTTTGTGACAAAGCTGAATAGTGGTTCTTGAATGACGCGTACATCGTTATCGAGGATGACGCGGAAATCTGCAAATTCTATAGGTAAATTGATGGGTGTTGAACTGGAAGAAGGGGAAGAATTGGCTGTTTCTTGTGGCTGGCTTGGGGGAGTATTTGTAATTGTAAGATCTGGTTTTTCTAGAAATATCTCGTTATTTGTTACAGAATTTTTTGCGGGTGTTGCACCTGTGGTTTGAGAAGTCTCAGCATTTTGTTTTAAAGATATCTGACCATTTTGGAGTCGCACATTTCCACTCAATCGGGGAGTTTGTGCTGTGCCTCTAATTACCACATTTCCACTTACTCCCCCTGCATATAATTCTGATAGATTCAGGTTGAGGTTGTCTAAGACAACAGTCAGAGGATTAGTCTGTGCTGACTGTAGGGCGTTTTGAGTGGCAAAAATAGGTAAAATACCTGATGCTATTAGTTGTCCCCGACTATATTTTCCTTGGAGACCTTCAACATTGAAGCGATCGCCTGCAAATCTGATTGTTCCTGTGACATTTGTCAATGGTTGGGAGAGGTTTGGTGATTTCAAAGTTGCATTTCTCAGTGTGACAATACCAGTAGTGTTGGGCTGCTGCAACGTACCACTAATTTCAATATCTACATTTCCCTGACCTTCAACCCAATTGACTTGGTTGGTCAAGGCATTTAAGATTGCTAAACCTTCATTTTCTACGTAGGCATTAACGTTAATTTGGTCACTATCTGGTTTGATTGTGGCAAAAGGCAAGCTTAACGGAATGCTACCTACAATGTCTACTGGTTCTGTACCTGTTCCCGTGACTGAGATATTGCTGCCAAAATTTAAGCGAGCATTATTATAGTTAAAACTTACTTGTGCTGTCTGAATAGATTGCTGATTAACACTTCCATCCACCAGCGCTATTTCTCCAATAGCGGTAGGATTTTTCAAACTACCTGCTAGAGTCACAAGTCCATTAAAATTTCCTGTAACTTCTACAGGTAGATCTGGTATGAAAGGCTTAATGAGTGCTACTGGTAATGCTTCGATTCGCGCTTGTCCAGATAGTTGTTCTTGACTCAACTGTCCGCTAAAAGCAAGAAGTGACCCATCTAAATTTACCCGTAGAGGCTGTAACTTGACAACACCATCTGTCAAACTTCCGTTAGCAATAACTTCATTGATTTTGTAATCACCCCACACCCAATTAGAACCTGTCAAATTAAAACTAGTATTCAATCCTGATTGCAAAGTACCTGTAACTTGAATTTGTCCGTTAATTGGGCCGCTTAATTCTGCTAAGGTTGGTACTCGTGCCTGTTGCTGTTGCTGTTTTTGTTGTGCTACTAAAGCTGAAATTTTATTAAATAACTCTAATTGTGTTGGCAAAGATGCATTAGGTTGACCAACAGGGGTGGTAGTCAGTACTTCTGCACCAGCTAAATTTGGAGACTGCAAACCAGTGCCAATATCTGAAATATCATAGATATTCAGCGCTGATAAGATATTCTCGATTCTGGCTTGGTCAAAGCTGAGTTGAAAATTTAATGGCTGATTACCTGTTGTTGGGAGTTTACCACTAAGTAAGTAACGACCTGTACCTTGTCGCAATTCGCCTTCTGATAAACTGAAAACACCATCAGCAAAACCAATCTGACCACGAAATTCATCGGCGTTAAGTCTACCAATTTTAGGCTGAGTTATATTCACATTACCTGCAACGGTAGACTCGGATAAATTAATGACAAAGTTACCTGAAGCATTTCCAGCCACAGGGCCAAAATTTTTCGCACCGCTAGGAATAAAACCTTCTACTACAGATAAAGGAAAGTCTCGCAGATTAACTAAGAGATTGTCTCCTTGACTTCTACCAGTGGCAACAGTACCATCACGTCTGACTAAAAATGAAGTAGGACGATAGTTAGGGTCAAGGTTCAAGGCGATTTGATCTTGTCTACCTTGCAGTTGCAGTTGGGTTCCTTGTTCTGGTTGATAATTTACCTGACCAGTTAACACTGGATCAAATGCCAGTTGATTAACTTTAAAGTTCTCTAGTTGGATGTTACCAGAAGCAATGGGAGTGCTGGGAGTACCTTTGACTGTGCCATCGAAATCAAGTGTACCTGCGATCGCGACATTTTCAGGTAAATTCAAAGGCAGGGTTTGCAAGTTGTAGTTCTGTGCTAGTACATCCAAGTTGAAGTTTTGGATTTGTGGTGTGGTTGTGTCTTCAAATGCGATCGCCACCGTACCCGCAGCCCTCAAACCCGGTGCAGTTGCTTGTATAATGCGTAACTGCTCACCATTCCATTGAAATTGGGCAGTTAGTGGTTGTTGGAGTTGAGCTAAACCTTGAGACAGGCGCACTTGTCCATTAGCTTGAATGGCGGATGGCCCAAATGATGCTACACTCCCCGTTAAGCCGACTCGACCACTGAGTTGACCGCGTAAAGTTTCAGAAAAAGCATCAAGTTGAATTTGATCAGCATTGGCAACTACTTGCCAGCGACCATTATTGAGGCGAATATTATTTAGGTTTAATGTGCCTGATGCTACGTTTACACTTGCCTGTCCCGCAGCTTGAATATCGTCAAGATCGAAAGAGTTAGTTGTTCCCGATAGGCGTAAGTTAGCACTAGCGATTTGACCTTGGATATTTTCGGCAACACGACTCAGTGGAATTCGAGAAGCATTTGCTACTGCCTGCCAATTACCATTATTAAGCTGAATATTTCTGAGATTGACAGTACTTTCAGCTAAATTGAGTCTCGCCTGACCTGTGGCTTGAATATTAGCAAGCTCAAAAGAATCAGTAGTACCAGCTAAATTAAATTCACCGTTGACAACTCCCTCTCGATACTGGGGCGGCACTTGAGCAAAATTATCTAGCTGAATGTTATTGGCGTCAACTACACCTTGCCAGCGTTTTTGTACAAGCTGTCCTTTTGCTGTGATTGTACCTCCTGCTATTTTGGCAACCGCATCTTGTAGCCTAATGACTCCAGAGTTGTTACTGGCGATCGCAACTTCTAATCTCGCCGGATAGGTAGCAGCAGGTGCTTGTACCTGAGCTACTGCTTTGAGGTTACTAGGAATACCAGAAATTTGCGTATTTACCGCTACATTGCCAATTTTAATTTGGGGTGAGGCTTCGTAGGTTTTGGCGATCGCATCTCCTGGTAAATTTTGCCCTTGCAAGTTAAAAGCAACTCTATTTTGATTTCCTAGAGCAACTCGACCACTACCAGTAATTTTACCTCCAATATTGGGAATAACTTGAATGTCAGCAAGAACTAACTCATTGGGAGTTAGCCGTAAGTTAGTGCTGATTTGATTAAAAATGAGGCGGTCAATTTGAGCAGTTTTGACTGTACTAATATTTCCGGTGGCGATGGGTTTTTGTAAGGAACCTTGCACTTTGATATTTGCTTGCACTGTACCAGCTACAGGTACAGGCGATTTTGCATTTAAAGAATCTAAAACATTCTTGAGGTTAACTGGCTTCACCTGTGCTGTAAGGTTATACCCAGTTTGAGTATTGATTGTCCCTTGAGCTTGCACTGGTACACTGCCATACAGTGTAGTCAGATTTTCGAGAGCAATCTGTTGATTTTGGAAATTCAATTGACCTGTGGTGTTAGAAATTTTTGTGGGAATGTTCGCAACTTGTGCAGTAATTTGATTTAATCCCACGCTTCCAAACAGGGCGATTTCTGGCTGATTAGGTTGTAACTGAACTGTTAAGTCACCATCGACACGACCAGCTTGTATATCCACTGGCGTCTCCACTAACCTAGACAGATCAGATGCTAACAAATCAGCAGCATTAATCTTCAGGTTAATTTTTCCTGTACTGGGGCGTGTATTGCCAACAATTTGTAAATCGCCCCCATTGACGGGTGTAGTGTTGATTTTAAAAGTAATTAGTTGATTTCGTTCTAAGAAGCGAGCCGAGCCGTTGACTTGATTAAATCCTACAGCAGCTTTAGGTTTTTTCGCTTGAGAAAATGGTTGTAGAGTGATATCACCACCTTGAAGCTGAATTCTTTCTAATTCCGTTTGAATCAAACCAGCCTGTTCTTCAGGATTAGACTTAATTGTTGTCGTCACCCAGCGACCTTGTTGATCTTGTGCAATATAAATATCAGGCTGGACTAAAGTTACATTTAGCTTTAAAGTCCGGTTTTGGATTACTTGCCAAGGATCAAATTGTACTTGAACAGCCTTAATCTCAACATTATCTGGATCAGTGGAGGTTGCAGGAACTGATGATGAGCCAAACCGCAAGCTATTCCAAGAAAAATCTTCGACTTTTCCTATTTGCACAGGTCGTCCGAGTAATTGCTCAAGATTAGTTTCTACTAATGGTACTAATTTCTTGTTGATAAACATCCAAGCCCACCAAGCACCTCCTGCAATTCCAACTAGCAAAATCACACCAAGAGTTATACCAGTACGACTTAATAGCAGGAACCAGAAGCGTCTGTTGGAATTAGACGGAGGTTGATTATCTGGAGTAGGAGAGCCTGTCATTATTTATTTAAAAAATACTGCTGGGGATGACCTTAAAACATAAGTAGTACAAAAAGGCATAAAGTACAAGGAGCATAGGGCGTAAGTAATTATATTGGGGATCGGGGATTATAGGGATTGGGAATTAAGTTAGTCGCAAACCCATAATCCAAAACAGTCGCTCATGGGAAAATGTAACTCCTCCTACTCCTGTGTCAAGTTTAAATTGATAGATAAGAAAGTTCGTAGTAAGGACTTAAGTCCTTATTAGACCTCTTGCAAAAATATTTTTACCCCACCCTAACCCTAAGCGTAAACG
>NZ_JCACKS010000057.1:0-7309 GCF_059505505.1 Pelatocladus sp.
CCGTGAAGTTGGAAGCCCACACCATACCCAGTAGGGTTGGTGTTGGGTAGTTCACTTATTAAAGTCCTACCTGTTGCCTAGGCCTTGAAAGCTTTGAACAGCCATAGAATATTACTGAAAGGATTTATTTTTCGGTGGCTGGAAGCTTATTGCGAGGTCAAGACTTTGAGACTACTATTATTATTTCTGCTATTTGCGATCGCTCTGTTTATTTTTATATTTACCAGTCCAGCACAGGCGGCCGAAATATCTGGTGCTGCCAAAATATTTGCTTCTAATTGTGCTTCTTGTCATATTGGTGGTGGGAATGTCCTCATCGCTGAGAAAACATTGAGAAAGGAAGCCTTACAAAAGTATCTGGAAAATTATAACGCTGACTCACTTGCAGCAATTATTCACCAGGTGCAAAACGGCAAAAATGCTATGCCTGCTTTTAAAAGCAAGTTAAGCGAAGATGAAATTATCGAAGTAGCTACCTACATTTTTGAAAAAGCAGAACGGGGTTGGTAGTATAAATCAGTTATCAGTAAAAAACTAACTGATAACTGTTACTTGTTAATTTTAGTTTTGCCTTTCCTGTTTAACTTGGCGCAGCTGTTCTAGCAGTTTTTGGTTGGTATTTTGACTGTTGTTATTAACTTGTGGCTGGGATAGTTTTGGTATGGGTTGAGCTTGATTTGTCCCCGCTTGCACTGATTGTGGTGTGGGTTTGACAGTTGATTGTACGGGTTGCTGCTGTTGCTGCTGTTGCGGTGATGATTGATTTTGTGGAAGCGATCGCAAACGCTGTTTTAAATCCTGTTGTTCATTGGGGGATGACTGTGCTTGGGGTGTTTGCAAAATAGGCAATTTTTGAGGAGCTAGTGCAGGTAATTTTGATGGAGTAGCTGCTGCGGGAGCAATATTATTATTTGGTAAGAAAGAAAGTCGAAATGGATAATACTGGGGTTTGCCATTAGCCTGCACAGGATTTTTCTGGAAATACTCTCTAAAATATTCCCGTGCTGCTACTTTGAGGCTAGATGAAACTGAACTGTCAAAAAATTCTATAGATTCAACCTTACCATCGGTGTATACCAAACCACCCTCTATTTTACCTTCCTGACCTCTTTGACCACTAACGGTTTCGGAGATGAGTTTTTTGGTTTCAATGTTGGGGTATTGATCTCTTACTTTTCGCAATTGATCATTTAAAGAATTTATTTTCGCGATTTGCTGTGCTGTCGTCTGGGATGTTGTCGCTGTTGATGGCAAATTGGCTGTTTGAGGCGTGGATTGTTGTGATTGCCATTGTGGTAAATTTGTACCTCCCATTGCTAGGTTACTTCCTGGTTGCGGAGTACTTGTCGCAACTGGAAATTCCTGATTTTGCAACCCACTCGAAGTACCAGAGTTAGGACTACTAGAGTTATTGGAAGAAACGGAAGTCGGCGTGTTAGGTAAATTAGTGGGGATGTTAGCAGCTTGTAAATCCGGTAAGTTTGTGGGGTATGAGGAGTTAGAAGTATTGACAGAAGAAGGTAGTGGTTGCGGTTTTCCTAAGTCAATTTCATCTTGCAAACGAGCAATTTTCCTATCGTTTACACGCGGAACAGTTGTTGTATAGTTTTGCTTTTGTTCTATTTGCAATTGGCTCTTCTTCGGTAGAGGTAGGATACTAACTCGATTAGGAGATACGGGAATAGAGGTTAATGGCGGCTCAACCAGAGAAGTTGTCGGTTGCTGTGTGGGTAAGGGTGTTGATTTAAACGCAAACTTGGGAAATGGGGGAACTTGCGCTTGTAGAGGAACTTGTCCAGCTTGGGGAAGTTTTCCTTGTAAAGGAATCCCTGGTTGCTTGGGAAGCGCAGATGTAGTTGTCTGTGGCAAACGACTTTGATCAGCCTGGTTTAATTCAACAAGTCCGACACCAGTTTTTGGTGATTTTATCTGTTTTGGTTGAGTTTCCATCTGCATCCACGGCAGAAATAATGCGATTACACCGTGGATACCAACAGAAGCTAATACTGCTATCCCTGTTGGCTGACTAATAATTTCTGGTATGCTTTTGAATACGGAAACGTATGACATAGTTGTTATCGTTCACTCGGCTTGATTAAAGTAACCTGACAAACTTAATCTTTGACTACAGTAATCTCTCTTACGAATTGGGTTTCTCTACAAATAATAACTTCCTGCGTCATCAGTCAAAACAGGAAAACCGCAAAACCTTAAAATTATTTTATTAAAATTGATATTATATTGTACTAAAAATTGACTTTGGTCAATGCTAATCTTCAACAATAGTTAATTTTGTTAGCATTGTACATTTATCACAATTATCAAGATTGTAATAGCTAAAACAAAAGCTCAAGCTGATATTTTAGATACAATAGCGCTAGATGAGGCAGAGAAAAATTTTTTACTTTGTAATTCTAAGTGCAAACATACAAAGCTTCCTCAATGCTAAAAAATTTGAGAAGTACTTAAGTATAATTTAATCTATTGACATTAGCTAAAACAAATCAATAGACAGTTTAAGAGCAATTCAAAATCTTATACTTAGAGTAATTATATTTGATTTTTGTTGGCGTAGCCTCCCGTTTCAAAAACTCATATTTACTTGTGAGGACTCTTAACAGGGAACTCTCAACAGGGAACAGGAAGTGTATCTAGCTTCACAAAAATCAAATAGGAGGCCTATATTCAAGTATGCAAGATTTAACTTACACATACTCTAGGCATTCTTGGTGTTTGAGGAGTCTATAGTGATTAGATAAATTTATCTTGATACTTACTACTATTCAGTTTCAATAACTAATTCGAGCAATGAAGTTGTGGTGTATCCAATACATCAAAATTTTACAATTCAAAATGATATAGCTTGATATTTACCGATTAATTCATTTACTAGCTTGTACTCAAAAGACTTACAAAAATTTTCATAGAGATTTAGTATAATACAAGAGATTATTAATGATATAGAAAATGTTTTCGGGGCATCCTTAGCGTCATTTGTCACGCGGTCGTACCTTTTGTAATCAATGATCTGCTGCTTAAATCCTGATTGCCCACATCCCCTCAATCCTGATGGAAAGGAGTTCTGCCAAACTTGTAACAGTCCCCTCGTACAACTGTTACGGAAGCGTTTTCGTGTCATCCGTGTGCTGTCAGATGAGGGTGGATTTGGTAGAACTTACTTGGCAGAAGATATCGATAAACTTAACGAACGCTGCGTTATCAAGCAGTTAGCGCCTAAATTCCAAGAAAGCTGGGCCCTTTCTAAAGCGATGGATTTATTCCAAAGAGAGGCGCAGCGTTTGCAACAACTCGGAGAACATCCGCAAATACCAACTTTATTAGCTTATTTTGAAGAAAACACATACCTTTATTTGGTGCAGCAGTTTATAGATGGACAGAATTTGTTAAAGGAGTTGCAACAAAAAAGAGGGTATAGTGCTAAAGAAATTCGAGATATTTTGTTAGATTTATTACCTGTTTTAAGATTTATTCATGAAAGAGGAGTTATTCATAGAGATATCAAGCCACAGAATATTATCCGACGTAAAAATGATGGACGTCTATGCTTGATTGATTTTGGTTCTTCAAAGCAATTAACAGCGAAAGTACACATACAAATGGGTACTTCGATTGGTTCACATGGCTATTCAGCGATCGAACAAATCAGAGATGGAAAAGCCTACCCAGCCAGCGATTTATTCAGTTTAGGAGCTACTTGCTTTCATTTGTTGACTGGAGTTTCTCCTTTTAAACTGTGGACAGAACATGGCTATGCTTGGGTGCAAGATTGGCAACACTATTTAAAGAGTCCGATCGCCACTGAACTGGCTGAAGTTATTGACAAGCTATTAGCAAAAGATACTCAACAGCGCTATCAATCAGCTGAACAAGTTCTGAAAGCTTTGATGCCTAAGCCTAAGCAGCTATCGGAACGAAAAACCGAAATAGCTAACTCGTCGGTAATATTACCACCTACTCAGCCGCCATTTGTACCGAAAAAATACACATTAGTAAGAAATTTATTCTTGCTGAGTTCTTTCGTCATGTTGATCGTATTGGGTGAATTCTTCTATCGCCAATCCCATCATTTTGACATCTCTGTTTCTTCTCGTTTTGGTCAATCGGATAATACAGCAACTAATACCGAAGCAATTATTCCTCAATCCTCTAAATTGCCTATGGGGAATTTTTATTTAGCGCACACTTTCAAATCGCCTTCAAAATCGGTTTTGTCTGTTGCGATTAGCCCAGATGGTAAGACAATTGTCAGCAACAGTGGGGACACGATTAAACTTTGGAGTTTAACAACAGGACAGGAAATCATTACTTTAAAAGGGCATAGCGATCGCGTTAATGTTGTTAGCATCACCCCAGACGGACAAACCTTGGTTAGTGGTAGTGAGGACAAAACTATCAAACTCTGGAACCTAGCCAGAGGACAGGAAATCCGAACTTTTGAGGGACATACAAACTCAGTTCATACTCTGGCCATTAGCCCAGATGGTAATCTTGTAGCCAACGGTAGCGACGATAACACGATTAAATTATGGGATTTGGCAACTGGTCAGGAAATTCGCACTTTTAATGGCCATACCTCTTGGGTGCGATCTATCGTCTTCAGTCCCGATCAAAAAACTTTGATCAGTGGTAGTCGTGATCAAACTATCAAAATTTGGGATGTGACAACCGGAAACGAAATTCGTACTCTGACAGGACATACCCAAGCTGTAACATCCATCACGATGACACCAGATGGAAAAACTCTGATCAGTGGTAGTGATGATCAGACCATTAAAATTTGGGATTTGACAACCGGAAAAGAAATTCGTACCCTTACAGGCCATTCTGGAGGAGTTCGGTCTGTTGCCCTGAGTCCAGATGGTCAAACTATTGCTAGCGGTAGTAGCGATAAGACTATTAAATTGTGGAATATAAAAACAGGTGAACTAATTCGCACCCTAGCAGGACACGGCGACGGAGTTCAGTCTCTAGCTTTTAGTCAAAATGGCAACATTTTAGTTAGTTGTGGTTTTGACAACATCATCAAAATTTGGCGAGTCTCAACTTAATCATTTTTTTACATATAAAAAGTAATGTTAAATATTGACCAATAAATCTGAAAAGTCGTTCATCCAATGGGTAAATAAATTTATCCCCAGGAAAGTATATCAAATCTCTGGTTTGTGAATTTCACAGCATGAGACCTAAGCAACTGCTGAATTTGCAATATCTGTACAAATGAGCTACTCAAAAATCAAAATTATAACGGGTGCGGCGATCATAGTTTTAGGATCTGGAGGAACTTGGCTGTGGCAATCTGCCCCAGCTGCCACCAGCTTGTCTCCTGAAAGCTTTAGTCAGCCGAATAAAGCGGCATGGGCTAATCTTGGGGTCGGCGACGCTCTCACCCTCAAAGGACATGCCTACCCCGTTTGGTCTGTGGCAATTAGTCCAGATGGTAAGAAACTTGCTTCTGCAAGCACAGACAAAACTATCAAAATTTGGGATCTGGCAACAAGAACAGAATTACACACCTTGAAGGGGCATTCTGAATGGATCAATTCTGTTGCTATTAGTCCTGATGGCAAAATTCTTGCGTCTGCCAGTGCAGATAATACCATCAAAATTTGGGATTTGCAAACAGGAAAATTAATTCGGACTTTAAAAGGACATCTAGCCTCAGTTCAGTCTATTGCCTTCAGTTCAGATAACCAAACTTTAGTTAGTGGCAGTTGGGATCAGAGTATTAAATTATGGGATGTAACCACAGGCAAACAAATTCGCACACTCAAAGGAGATTGTGACGTAGTAGATGCGATCGCTATTAGCCCTGATAGAAATATAATTGCTAGTAGCAGTTACTTTGACAACAGCGTAAAACTGTGGAATTTACATACAGGAAAACAAATTCGCGTCTTGAGAGGTCACACAGAGGCAGTTCATTCTCTTGCTTTTACACCTGATAGCAATACTTTAGCAAGTGGTAGCTGGGACAACACGATCAAACTGTGGAATTTAAAAACTGGTAAAGAAAGTTACACATTTACAGGTCATACCAACAAGGTTTGGTCTGTCAGCTTTAGTCCAGATGGGAAGACTTTGGCTAGTGGTAGTTGGGACAAGACCATCAAACTTTGGAATATGAAAACAGGAGAAGAAATTCGCACCCTTGAAGGACATGACGACAAAGTTTGGTCTGTAGTCTTTAGTGCTGATGGTAATTCTGTTGCAAGTAGTAGTCTGGACAAAACGATCAAGATTTGGCGGGTATCGCAGTAAAGATTGTTGGTATAGCAATCTGTCTAACAGTTGTGGAAATTAAGACACCCAAATCCCCGATTTATTGAAGAAATCGGGGATTTTGTTGTTCAAGAATGATTCACGAATCCTAATAGTTGGCAGATAAGGCTAAAAAATAGTCAATCGATATGTACCTGTTCGTTGAGGAGCAGAGGAAATCACCACAACATAGTAAGTTCCATCTTCAGGTAACTTAGCTCGATCAATCAAAGCAGTATATCTACCATCTTTATCATTATCCGCAGCAATGACTTGACCTTTGGAATTGAGCAGAACGATATAGGGAGAAAACTGTTCTAGGACACTATCTACACGTATGCTCACAAGTTGGTCTTTTTTACCCTCAAACCTAGAAACATTGTAAGGACTGCCATTATTTTTGAGTTTAGAGCCGTTTGCTGCCAATTGGTCTGATTCATCGAGAGTGTAACTAGCTCTATCGTTCCTTAAAGCTAAACTATAACGACCTATTTCTCCAGGATTGCGGCTAGTGACTGCGATCGTATAAACACCTCTAGCAGGTAGTCTGATAAATAGAAATGCATCTTTGACTTCCCCGTTACTACCTGCTTCTCCACTACTTCTTTTAGCAAGAACGTTATTATTGGGGTCAAGCAAAATCATGAATGGATTTAGATTCAGATTGTTAGAACGGCGTTGATCAGCACTACCAATCAGTCTGATTTGAATTAATTGATTTTCCCTGCCCTCAAACTGATAAAAGTGAAAATACCTACCTTGAGATTTAAAATCACCTGGGGCTAAGACACCCAATTGAATGTCTACAAAGTTAATTGGTTTAGCGTTAGGTATTTTACTACCAGAAACAGGTGAGCCACCAGGATTTCTATTATTATTTGTAGGCTTAATCCTAGAGGGTGAAGAATTAACAGGACGAGGATTTGGTTGTGGTGCTGGTTGGGTATTAGTCGGTTTTGGTGTAGTTGGTGTAGAAGGACGAGGATTTGGTTGTGGTGCTGGTTGGGTATTAGTCGGTTTTGGTGTAGTT
>NZ_JCACKS010000057.1:7409-7635 GCF_059505505.1 Pelatocladus sp.
GGTTTAGAAGGACGAGGCTTTGGTTGTAGTGCTGGTTGGGTATTAGTCGGTTTTGGTGTAGTTGGTGTAGAAGGACGAGGCTTTGGCTGTGGTGCTGGTTGGGTACTGGGAGTAGAACCAGTACCAGAAGGTTGAGGTTTTGGAGTAGATGCTGGAGTTGGAGTTGGAGTTGGAGTAGAACCAGTACCAGAAGGTTGAGGTTTTGGAGTAGATGCTGGAGTTGGAG
>NZ_JCACKS010000057.1:7735-12883 GCF_059505505.1 Pelatocladus sp.
TTGGAGTAGAACCAGTACCAGAAGGTTGAGGTTTTGGAGTAGGTGTAGGAGTTGGAGATGGTGCGGGTGTCGAAGGGATGGGAGATTCTATCGGTTGATTAGTTTGAGCGGCTGGAGATGGTTGCGTAACAGGAATTTGCTCGATCGCCTGTTGGACTGCTTCTGGTTGTCTCTCATCTGGTGTTTTAGCAATTGTGAATTCTTCCGACTGTTTAGGAATTTCCAACGCAGCTATAGGCAAAGCATAATTTGTGATTAACAAACTACTACTCAAAGAAATAATTACGGCTAAATCAAATTTATTCCAAAAATTTTTGTTATTTTTTACTACGAACATGTCACTCCTCATAATTCTGATACATGGATAATATATGAAATACGAAAAAAATAGTTTTAAAAATTCTAAATCTACCTGAAAAATCATCTTGATTGTGATGGAAATTCCAGTAAAAATAAGTTTAGTTGTTTTTAACTTATGGCATATTTTATAAATTAGATGTTTATTGTAGTAAAAGGTTACTTTTATATTACTTTAGATAGTTGTTTTTATTAAAAGTTTGATATATTCACTACTGAAAAAATATTTTATCTGCTTTGCGTAGTATTTACTGAATATAAGTATTATTCATGCTTTTTTGATTTATAACTGTACAAGTCTGTTAAAAAATGTTGTTTCCGTGCTTATTTGGTAATATATAAAATGTGAACATAGATGTACTAATACCAGCGTCTGTACTACTGGCAACCACGATTATAGAAAAATATCCTATACTTTAATTTTAAATTGCTTAGTTACCAGTAGATTGATTCTGGAGTCAGAAAGTTTATTTTGGCAAATTAATAGCAAAATGATACGTCATGAATTAATATATACTCAAGCTGCAAATTTCTTGCTAGTATGATTTGCTGCCTGAATCCTGATTGCCAACATCCTTTAAATCCTGATGATAGCCAATATTGTCAGAATTGTGGAACCCCACTAGTACCTCTGCTTAGAGGTCACTATCGTGTTATTGACAGATTGTCTGTAGAAGGTGGATTTAGTATCACCTATCTAGCGGAAGATATCGACAAACTAAATGTTAAATGCGTTGTTAAGCAACTCGCCCCAAAAGTCAAAGACACAGGGGCATTAAAAAAAGCTGTCCAGCTTTTTGAACAGGAAGCCCAAAGGCTAGAAGAGTTGGGAGAACATCCACAAATTCCCCACCTGCTAGCTTACTTTGAGCAAGATAACTATTTATATTTAGTACAACAATATATAGATGGACAAAATTTATTAAAAGAATTGCAGGAGCAAGGTAGATTTAGTGAGAGGAAAATTCGAGAACTTTTATTAGATTTATTGCCAGTTCTGAAATTTATTCATGACCATGGTGTAGTTCACCGAGATATCAAACCTCAAAACATTATTCGTCGTAAAACTTTGCATCCTTCTAGAGAAAGAGATTCAAAAGGAGAGCTAGTATTAATTGATTTTGGAGCCTCAAAGCTGCTGACAACAACAGTACAGCCGAAGATGGGAACAACTATTGGTTCACATGGGTATACTCCTGTTGAACAAATGCAGGATGGAGAAGCTTATCCAGCTAGTGATTTATTTAGTTTGGGCGCCACTTGTTTTTATCTGCTAACTGGAACTTCTCCATCAAAATTGTGGATGCAACAAGGCTATGGTTGGGTGTCATCTTGGTGGCAATATTTTAGTACTCCTAGTAGAGGTGGACTCGCCCTTTCAATGGAATTAGGTAGGGTTTTGGACAAGCTGCTAAAGATAGAGATTCAAGAACGCTATCAATCAGCCGATGATGTAATTAGAGATTTATCACGTCAACCATCACCATTACCAGAACTTGATGAAACTGTACTGTCAGGTTCGTCAAAAAGTAGAGGCGGATTTTTTGCACAATCAACTCAAAAGCTTAAAAATAAATTATTCATTAATGCTGTAATTGTCATATTGGCATTAGTAGGAGTTTGGTATTTTCAGTCTCGCCCACAGGTAACTCAGTCTGCTGATCCTGAACCACCGCAAGAGACTGTGACTGTAACTCAAAAATCTGACGAGCCTAGCACTTTAAAAGGACATGCTAGCGATGTTAATTCTGTCGCTTTTGACTTTGATGGACAAAAGCTGGCTAGTGGTAGTGACGACAAAACTATTAAAATTTGGGATTTAGTAACTCAAAAAGAAATTCAGACTTTGCGGGGACATTCTCAATGGGTTTGGAGTGTCGTCTTTAGTCCCGATGGACGAACTCTTGCGAGTGCAAGTGCAGACGAAACAGTTAAATTATGGGATTTAGCAACCGGAAGCGACATTTTCACTCTCAAGGGACACAAAGCAGGTGTCACTTCTGTAGCTTTTAGTCCTGATGGACAAACTCTTGCTAGTGCTAGTTTAGATAAGACGATCAAACTGTGGAATGTCAAAACCGGAAAAGAAATTTGCACTCTTGTTGGACATTCTGGGGCGATCGCTTCTGTAGCTTTTAGTCCCGATGGACAAACTGTTGCTAGCGGTAGCTGGGATAAAACTATTAAACTGTGGAATGTCAATACTGCCAAGAATATCCGTACCTTAAAAGGACATTCTGATTTGATTGTTTCTGTAGCTTTTAGTCCCGATGGTGCTAGCCTAGCTAGTGGCAGTAAAGACAAAACTATTAAACTGTGGAATCTGGCAACGGGAAAAGCTACTCTGACTTTAAAAGCCCATACTGATAAAGTTAATTCCGTTGCTTTTATATCTAATACTGCTAACAATAAATCTTTAGATTCAATCAGTCTTGTCAGTGGTAGTAGTGACAATACGATTAAACTGTGGAATCTGAAAACAGGAAAAGCAATTCGTACTCTCAAAAAAGATTCTGGTTATATCTATTCTATTGCTATTAGCCCAGATGGGCAGACTCTTGCTAGTGGGGGTAGTGCGGAGAATATTATTAAGATTTGGCAAGTGCAGGATTAATTTTGGGGATTGGGGAGACAAGGGGGATAAAGCATTTCGTTTAAGATCAAAAACATTTGATTCTAGTGGAGAGCAGGTATTTTAGCAAGTATTCCCTTGTTATCTTGAAGTAAATCAAGTTTTGGCGTAAATCAAGTTTTTGAGTTTGAAATTAGCTTCACAAGTCATAAAACAGATTTTTAACTCAAAAATCCGAATTAAATCTTGCAAATCTCTTATTTTCATCAAATTTAAGTAGAATGTGTTCCAATACTGCTTCGAGAAGATAAATCTATTGACATTTAAACCCTGTAGAGACGTTGCACTGCAACGTCTCTACATGACAAAATTCTGACGAAAAATCATTAACCGAGCAGTATTGATATTTCACCTAGTATTTTTTTAGTTTTTAATAAACTTATCTTTTTTTGACAGGTAATTGGACTGGTTGTGTAATATTAGAATTGCATGATTTCAAGTTGACAGATACAATCCCAATAGACGCTATTACGCTCACGCAAGCAATAGCAAAAGCTGTTGCTATTAAAGGCATAGGGTCTTTACTTGAACTATGTTCGGCAACAGATTGTTGCACTGGTTCGATAACAGATGTTGGTGTCTGCTCAATTGAGGTTTTTGGTGCAATAGCTAAAATGTTTTCAACATAGTCTAGAGCAAGCGTTAATGAATGTACATCAATATTGCGCCATGTTGTTTGACAAATTGATTTGTGAGTAATGCAAGCTTCGTATTCACCAGAACCAGGGTCAGGATAAAATTTCAGGTAATAATCATTTGGTAGCTTCACTCTGGGAGTCTTGAAAAGTTGTAACTCTTTAGGATCTACTGTAAAGTTACGACTTTGGAGTAAGCTAACAATCTCATCTATTGTAATCATGGGTTGAGCTTACTTGCTTTTAGGAACACAGTTAATATAAATATCTAGCGACTCATAAGCTGTTCAGCATTTAAATCGAGCGAGCAATCTCGACACAGTAAGCAGTATAGCTCTCAAAAATCCTAGTTTAAATGCACATCAGCTTAGAGATAATTTCTCCTATACTTTTCGACTATATGAGAGTCTTGGGTAACATTAAACAACTCGTAAATAATTTTCTCAGTAGCGTCTCCTTGGGCTTTTAGTCTTCCTATATCTTGCTTAATTTTATTAAAAGATTCTGATTTTTCACTATCAACTTTTTTCTTAATATCATTCCGCCACTCTTCATTAGTGTTAGACAGATAATCTGTGATCAAGGGTTCAATTATTGCAAACTCATGAGGTTCAAAAATATTCTTGGATTCGTCTTTTACTGGTCTTGTCCCACTGGTTGCTCTGAAAGTAGGGCTTATTACATTTCTGAATTTAATCACTACCCAATTAAGAACAAAATATACCTCTAACTTATACGTACGCTCTAACCAAGTTCTTAGGTTTATTTTGCCAGATTTGTCTACAATTTCATTCCAGTACTCGTTGGTAATCTGGATAGCTGCTTTTCTCCATTCAGGGATGAGAAACGCGGTTTTACCTAAGATCACCAGGTCTTTTTCTAATATCTCTGTCATTCGACCAGCTAACAACTCAGCTAACTCTCCAAATTCTGTAGAGTCATTAGGATTAGAAATATCATCACACTCCAAGTAGAAATCGAGCATGGAATCTGCACTAACTAAATGAAACCCATCATATTCAGTGGTTTCAATTTTAATTTGCTGCAATTTCTCACGGGTAACTTCTTGAGGATTTCTACTATCATTTGATAATTCTAGTAGGATACTAACAATATCCTCTAAAACTAGCCTTCCATTTTTTCCATTTTTATTACAGTAAGCTCGAAATCTTAAGCCTTTATACGAGTACTCGCGACTAGTAAAGTCCACTCTTTTTCTCCAATGCACCTGCAAAATCACTGATACTTGCATACTACCACTTTCTCAACGAAGTCTCAGCAAGTACTCGTGTACTGAGATAATTCCAAATGTTCAAAAAATCGGGAGCATCCCAATTTTTCAAACTTACCTGGCGACTAGAAGTCGCGGAGATTTTAAACATTTGGGATGCTCTCCCTGCATTATTAATGTATCGACCTGCATTATTAATGTATCGACCTGCATTGCGAATGTATCGACCTGCATTGTTAATGTATCGACCTGCATTGCGAATGTATCGACCTGCATTGCGAATGTATCGACCT
>NZ_JCACKS010000058.1:0-12690 GCF_059505505.1 Pelatocladus sp.
GCCAAGAACCCAACGCAGTATTTGAGACTTCCGCCCGTTCTCTTTACCCGATTTTGCAAGGAGAAGTTCGTCCTCAAACAGATATTCTGCGTGCTGGCGTCTCTGCTATGGGATTTGGCGGTATTAATTGCCATGTCACCCTTGAATCTGGTGATTCTCCAGCCGAAAAACTGCAAACTTCTATAGAAGAACAGTCTCTGCTAGTTTCTAATCAGGATACAGAGATTTTTGTCCTAGCTGCTGAATCAATTCCCGCTTTACTCGAACAAACGCGGACTTTGATCAATACCGCAGAAGGTTTGAGTTTCGCAGAAGTAGTTGACCTGGCTGCACACTTGAGCCGCAATCTCCAGCCCCAACAGCCAATTCGAGCAGCTTTGATTGCAGGTAAGCCTGAAGAGTTAGTTAACCATCTAACTTTATTAGAAAAATTGTTGGATGAAACACCACCTAAAAAAGGAGAGTTAGTTACTAGCCCACAAAAAGAAGTGTGGGTAGGCAATAGTGTCCAACAAAACCAAATCGGTTTTCTCTTTCCTGGCCAAGGTTCGCAGAAATTGAATATGGCTCGTTGGCTGGTAGAGCGCTATCCTTGGGCTAGAGAACTAGTAGAGCAAGCAGATATTTGGCTACGTGAAGCTGGCTTTGGTGGGGTGCGAGAGTACATGTATCTATCCCTAGACCGTGCTGTCAACCAAGAGCAAGTTGCTGAGTGGTCGAAAGCACTAGCCCAAACAGCAGTTGCTCAACCTGCAATCTCTCTAGCTTCATTGCTTTGGTTACACTATCTTAACCGTCTTGGGATCAAGCCCGTTGCTGTAGGTGGTCATAGCCTTGGTGAACTAACTGCTTTTCAGGCCGCCGGAGCCTTTGACGAGAAATCACTTTTACGTCTAGCTGCTATTCGAGGACAAGCTATGTCTGCGAATGTGGAAGGCGAAAACCAAGGTGCGATGGCAAGTCTGGCTTGCTCTCAAGAAGTAGCAGAGAATATTCTCAAGCAAGTCAGTGGTTACGTGGTTTTGGCTAACATCAATAGTCCAAAACAGATGGTAATCTCTGGCGAATCAGCTAGTGTGGAACAAGCGATCGCCCTAGCCCAAGCAGCAGGAATTCGCACTCATCTGCTAGCAGTTTCCAATGCTTTCCATTCGCAGTTAGTTGCAACCGCAGCCGAGCATCTGAGAAAGCAACAACTTATTCCAAAGCAGTTAGAACAAATCAACGTATCTTTGTTCTCCAGTGTAGACGGTCAGCAGCAAAACCAGGGGCTATCGTTACGCGAACACTTTGCTAATCAGATGCTGGCACAAGTAGATTTTGTTTCACTAGTAAAAACACTGAGTCAAACCTGTGATTTGCTTGTAGAAGTAGGTCCTGGCAAAGTCCTTTCAGGTTTAGTTAGTGATATTAATGATACCAAGAGAGCATCTTGTTTCCCGGTTGAATCTAAACCCGGACTACACAAAGATTTGCATGTCATGCTGGCTGCTATATTTGTGCGTGGCAATGAAATAAAATGGGAAGTTCTCTACGAAAATCGTCTTGTTCGTCCCTTTGTACCAGTATCAGCACAAGTATTCATTGAAAATCCTGTAGAGCGACCATTCCAGATATCTGCCGACCAAATATCTAAAATTTCTTATGCTTCTCATGCTTCCGTGCAGACACTGCCTAGCCCACAAAATCAAGTTGCTTGGGAGATGCTATCTAATTACATTTCCCAACGAGGCAGGTTTTTAACAGAGGTGATCAGAGCAGACTTGCAAACTTTGTCGCATATTCCTAGCCAAACCAACGGCAATGGTTTTCCTGCCACTAATGGTAATAGCAAAAATGGCTCTTCACGAACTCCTAGTTTGGCAACAGTTCCGTCACAGACGCAAGTTGAAATCCCTCAAATTGCTCAAACACAGATCAATGGCAATCAAACTAGTAGTGTAGAAAACTTTCTTGTAGACTTTATTGTCAAACAAACAGGTTTTCCGCAACAGAGCGTCACACCAAACATTAGATTGCTCGATGACCTCAACCTTGATTCTATAAAAGCAGGGGAATTAATTGCTGCTGCTACCCAACAATTTGGTGTTGCAGGCAAGATTGATCCTGCGTCTATGGCTAATGCCACAATTCAAGAGATTGCTGAGGCGATTAGGCTAGTTATTCCAGAAAGCAGTTCTCAGCCAGAAATAGCTCCAACGTATAGTCTTGCTAATAGTAGTGTAGAAAACTTTCTTGTAGACTTTATTGTCAAACAAACAGGTTTTCCGCAACAGAGCGTCACACCAAACATTAGATTGCTCGATGACCTCAACCTTGATTCTATAAAAGCAGGGGAATTAATTGCTGCTACCACCCAACAATTTGGTGTTGCAGGTAAGATTGATCCTGCGTCTATGGCCAATGCCACAATCCAAGAGATCGCTGAGGCGATTCGGCTAGTTATGCCACAAAACAGCAATGGGAATGGGAGCGTTAGTAATGGAACCAATGGAGTGAAAAGTTCCACAAATGGCTCTCATCTACAGGCTCGTAGGCAGACTGAACTAACACAAACACCAGAGCGCGATCGCAAACCACGGGTACGTGACTACATAGTGACAACTATTGCAGAGGCATCTACACCAGTTGCTTTTGGTAAGCATCCTGATGAAAACTGGCAAACTGCTAACGCCGTTATCCTGTGTGAAACCACTGAAACTCACATAGCCGAGGTATTGTATAAAAAACTACGTAACCAAGGCGCTCAAGCTCAAATCTTATCCTATGCTACAGCACAGGCTCAAGCCGTCATTGATAAAAGTGACTTTACTCACTTTATAGCTGTACTTCCGCAAAAATCAAGTAGTGGATCATCACCAGATACTATTTTACTCAGCATGATTGAGCGGCTACGCAGCATAGCCACTCCGCCGCCAGCTTCCCAAGCATCCCGCACTCATACAACAGTAGCGTATATTCAATTTGGTGGTGGACATTTCGGTACACAGCCACCGCTTGCAGATATTGACCAATGCTGTGCGATCGGTTTTGCATCCAGTCTGCATTTAGAACGCCCTGATCTCAAAGTACGAGTAATTGATTTTTCTCTTAAGCTTAGTCCCAGCAAGATCGCCAAATGTGTAATAAAAGAGCTTGCTACCTCTCATTTCTATCTAGCTGCGGGCTACGATGCAACTCTGACTCGTTATGTTTCTCGTCCGCAAGTACAAGAACCAGCCGAGTATGAAGAACGAAAAATTACCTGGTCTTCTAAAGATGTCATTCTTGTTACTGGTGGAGCCAAAGGTATTACTGCCGAATGTGCCTTAGCTTTGGCGAAGAAAACAGGGGTACGCATGGCTCTAGTTGGTCGTTCGCCACTTCCAGACAAACATACTGTTGGTTCTGGGAATGTGGAAGTGATGCGGACTCTCGAACGTTTTAGTGCTGAAGGATTAACCTGTCTTTGCTACAGTTGTGATGTTGCTGATCCCGAATCTTTAAGGGCTGTCGTGCGGCAAATTCGCCAGGATCTTGGTGAAATTACCGGAATAATTCACGGAGCTGCTTTAAATTGGCCAAGACTGATTGAACAAGTATCAAAAGAAGCTGCGTTTGATGAAATTAAGCCCAAGCTCAAAGGTGTACTCAATTTATGTCAGGAATTTGCCGAAACACCGTTGAAGCTCTTTGCTGGTTTCTCATCCGTGATCGGTATTACCGGAATGCAGCGTAATGCTTGGTACGGTTTTTCTAATGAAGCTTTAGATTTGATTTTGCGCCGCTTTCAAGCTCAACACCCAGAAACTGCGGTTGTTTCAATGGCGTTTAGTGTTTGGGAAGAAGTCGGTATGGGGGCGCGGATGGGTAGTGTTCGCAGCCTCAATAAAATGGGAATAAAGGCGATCCCCAAAGATGCAGGTGTAGCTCGGTTCTTGCATCTGATCGAGAACGAAGCTGCTGATATGCGAGTAGTGGTTGCTGCTCCCATGCAAGCTCTTTCTGCCTTTGAAACCAGTGGCTTCGATACTTGGTTCCCAGAACGGTGTTTACCACCCAAAGAGTCAAAATTCTTAGAACGGGTGCTGCTGTGTGAACCTGGTGTAGAAATGGTTGCACGGGCGCACTTGAGCTTAGAGCGAGATTCTTACCTTCTGGATCATCTATATAAAGGTTCATACCTGTTTCCTACGGTTTTTGGCTTAGAGGCTATGGCTCAAGCAGTTGCCTATGTTACGGATAAGAATACTCTACCAACTCTAGAAATTGCAGATATTCGCTTAGAGCGCCCAATTGTTGTTGATCCAGAAAAAGGGTTGGATATCGAAATCCATGCAGAAGTCCTTGAGCGAGAGTCTAAAAATGCTCCCCAGGAGGTGTATGTAACTATTAAGACTGAAAAAACAGGATTCAATATTAGCCATTTTTCTGCCACTTTTGTTCTCGGTACGCAGAAAACTCCTGCTATGGAGTCGATCAAACTCCCATCTACAGCGTTAGATATTCAACCCCAAGCGGATCTCTATAGTTGGTTGCTGTTCCAGGGGCCGCGTTTCCAACGCTTGCAGAAAATTTATACACTGGATGCTGATAAATGTGTATTCCGCACCCACAGAAACTTTAGTTTCTCCTCTGCTCAAACAGATCATGCAGATAGGTCAGAAGGGCCATTTTTACTCGGAGATCCTTACTACAGAGATTCGTTACTCCAAGCTGGGCAACTTTTGATCCCACAGGACAATTGCCTACCTGTATTGATTGAACGGATCGAAATTTACCAGCCAGACGGTGAGTTGAGTGACTCCTGTATCTGTATCACCGTACCCCAGGGTCAGTCAGGTAAGCAATTCCGCAATAGTGTGCTTGTCGTGACTGAAGATGGGCGTGTTGTCGAAAAACTGAGCGGATACGAAGCACGATTACTAGAACACCGTAAAGATAACCCTACGGTGGAGGAATTGGCTGATCCCGAACGCAGAGATGAAGGGATACTGGACAAAAAAATTAGCGATCGCGCCCATTCTTTTGGAGTTAGCGCACCTGAAATTTCCCTCGCTTATTTTCCTGAAATCAGTACTCTCTCGCCAGACGAACGTCACGCCCAAGAGTTACCTTTATTCTATCAGGCTCTCGGTAAACTACTAAACTCAGATGTTTCTCAAACACAAATTAACTGGAGTGCATCTGGAAAACCAATGGTGGATGGAGCGACTATGGAGGGAGTAGAAGTTTCTCTTTCTCACGATCAGCGTATCTGTTTGTGTGTGGCGGGACAAGGACCTCAAGGTTGCGATATTGAACCTGTAAGTCATCGTAGCCAACAGGATTGGAATGCATTATTAAGTGAGGCGCGACAACCGTTAATGCAACAATTGTTGTTGCGTTCTGATGACTCAGGAGATGTGGCTGGAATACGAATTTGGACGGCTGTAGAAGCTTTGCGTAAAGCAACTGGAGCCAAGGATATCAGCTTAAGAATTGCCCATATTGAAGGAGACAGTGTACTGTTCCGTGATATGTCTGCTGGTAGTCAACTTAAAATTCTCACTTTCCCTATGCAGTTGACACGAGGCTCACAAAGGATGATTGCATTGGTTGTGCAGGATGCTAAATCTGAACAAGCAGATATAAATTTCATACTCAACGACACCAGTGAATTAAGTTTGTTTAGCTAATAGACATCTCCGAAAAAGAATATAGGCATTGCTGAATAATGAGATGATTTAGCCCTATTTTGAACGAATTATTAATAGCTTCAGCCGCTAATTCATCCCACATTTATGCAACGCCAGAATATAAAAGCCTTGTGCAGTTAGGGTCAATACCTCATTTCTGGAGATGTCTAATCAGTTCATCACTCTTGATCAAGAGTTGTTTTACCAACCGCAAATTTTAACTACACAAAAGCCAATGTTGATGAACAATACTCAATCCCAAGTTTACGATGTTGTGATTATGGGTGCTGGCATGGCAGGAATTTGCCAAGCTCGCCATCTGCTACTGAATATTCCTGACATCAAGATTGCCTTAGTCGATCCCCGCCCGGAAGAACGGATGGACAAGGATATGAAAGTAGGTGAATCAACTGTCGAAATCTCCACCCTGATGATCTGTAAGGAGTTGGGACTTTATGATTACATGATTGAAAATCACCCACCCAAGTTTGGTTTAAACTTTCATTGGCCTAAAGATCCTGCCAAAACAGAAAACACAGACGACTATTTTCATCTTTGGGCTACTCGTCAACCCCCCCTTGCTTCTGTTCTCATTAATCGCCCCAAATTTGAGCGTGATGTCCTAAAAATGAATAAGGACATGGGCGTTGAATTTTACAACGGTCGAGTAGTTGATGTTGACTTCACCTCTGGTGATGATCTGAACACTATACAAGTTAAACTAGATAATCAGCAGCTGGAACTAAAAACTAAACATGTTATTGATGCAGCTGGTCGCAAGTTTATCATCGGTCGCAAGACAGATAATTTAGTCTTTGGGGCAGAGAATCTTTACGGTGTAAATAATGGTTCAGCATGGATGCGAGTCAGAAATGTCGATCGCACTATTTTCCATAATGGTTATGATCCTGCAAATGCTACATGCAGCCATTACTATGCAACCAATCACTGGATGGGACATGGACATTGGGTGTGGATGATCCCGACGGACACCGAAAGTATGGAATTGTCGATTGGCTTAGTCCACCACAATGATATCATCCTTGCTCAAAGTGTTAATACCAAAGAAAAATTCTCTGCTTTTCTAGAGGCCAATCACAATGTTGTTTATCAATTGCTCAAGAGCGGGGAGGAAGTAGATTTCCATTATCTGCCAAGGCTAGCGCATAAGAGTAAGCAGATGTACTCCAGAGATAACTGGTACGTCATTGGTGATGCAGCAGCCATGTTTGATCCCTTTTACTCAATGGGAATGACAATGATGTCCTTTCAAATCGAGAACGTCACAGAAATCATTCGCGCAAAATTTGCAGGTGAGGTTGATGCAGAGAAGAAGCGGGTTGTTTACAACAACTTTGCTATCAACATGATTGCTCGTAATAATCACCTTGTTAGCCATCATGAAAAACAACTCGGTAACGCCAGCATCATGAGTTGGCGGATCTTCCTCGAAAATATGTGGTGGTTCGGGGTGCTGATCCCGATGTATATCGGCAAATGGCATTTAAATTTGGCGTTTCTCCATAAGTTTGGCAAACAAGGACGTGGTGCAGTTGTTGCTGAAACCTTGGAAGAAGCATATAAACTTTTTGACAAGCTATTGGAGAAGAAGCAGAATCTGGGATTTATGTACACCCATCGTACTGATGAATTGCCCTTTGGGTATTCAATCACTAAGGACGTTAGTAAATACATAGGTCTTAGTAAATACGAGCCTCAACACTGCAACATCTATGCCGAAATGAGAAATACTTATTTCTTCGTTGCCTTATGGTATCTGAAGTTGCTGTGGAAAGGATTTGGTTTGCCAGGTGTGCTAGCACCAAAAAATGTTAAACAAGTTTTCAGCTTGTTGAAAATATCTGCTCAATCTTATGTAGATGAGTTGATTTATAACTATCAAACCAGAAATATTCCCACTAACAGCACAGTTGCCAAGCAAAGAGAAGAGTTTAAGACTTATCAACCCCAGACTGAACTCCAGTCTTGGCAGAATTTGGCAACTGTAGATGCAAATGATACCAAGTTACCAGAGCTAGTCAAAGTAGGTAGCTAAACTTTAGCTTTCGATTTAGGGGTTGGGGATTCGGTTTAAGTTGAGCATTTTTTCTAAATACTTCACTTGTTTGAATCACCGCCCCGATCATATAAACTTTTTAGCCAGAGCCAAGAAGAGGCTAGCTTCTATCATCGACCAATCACTTAACCTAGATTTGATATAGACCCTAATTATTTTTGGAGATAAAATTTTATGCTTGCACAACCTCTAATAAAATTTAGCAAGATTTTGGAACAACAAAAACAATTTTTTCGGACTGGTAAAACTAAAGATATTGATTTCCGGATTGCAAAATTGCAAAAATTAAAACAAGCACTGATAGAAAATCAACCTGCTATTTTTAAAGCTTTAAAGGTTGATTTAAATAAGTCGGGATTTGATGCTTACTTTGAAACAGTCGGGATTCTCAAGGAAATTGATTACGCGCTTAAACATATTAAAAATTGGGTAAAACCGCAAAAAGTCGCTACTCCTTATCATCAATTTCCTGCTTCTTCTCACATTTATGCTGAACCATTCGGCATTACTTTAATCCTTGGTCCTTGGAATTATCCTTTTAACTTGGTTATGACTCCTTTAATTGGAGCGATCGCAGCTGGTAATTGTGCAGTTTTAAAACCTTCCGAAATATCTGCTCAATCTTCTGCTGTGATTGCTGAAATTATTGGTAAAATCTTTGAACCTTCCTTTATTCATGTTGTTGAAGGTGGTGTAGAAGTTAGTCAAGAATTATTGTCAGAAAAATTTGATCATATCTTCTTTACTGGTGGAACTAAAGTTGGTAAAGTTGTTATGTCGGCTGCTGCCAAGTATTTAACTCCAGTAACTCTAGAGTTAGGTGGTAAAAGCCCCTGCATTGTTGATGAAAATACTCATCTTGAGTATACTGCCAAAAGAATTGTCTGGGGAAAATTCATCAATGCTGGTCAAACTTGCACTGCTCCTGACTATCTTTTAGTGCATAAAAATATCAAAGAAAGATTGTTGAATCTAATTGAGAAATATATAAGGGAATTTTATGGCGATGTACCATCAAAAAGTCCAAATTATTCCAGAATAATTAACCAAAAACATTTTTTACGTCTTGCTAATTTGCTAAAATATGGGAAAATTATAGTGGGAGGAGAGACTAATCTCAAAGACCTCTACATTGCTCCCACGGTTATCGATCAAGTTTCTTGGGAATACAATATCATGCAGGAAGAAATTTTTGGTCCGATACTTCCTGTGGTTGAGTACACAGATTTAGATGAAGCGATCGCAATCATTAATGAAAGACCAAAACCCTTAGCTCTTTACTTCTTTTCCAATAATAAACAACATCAAACTCAGGTATTGCAGGCAACTACATCGGGTGGGGTTTGTATTAATGATACAGTCATGCATTTAACTATTCCCTCTTTACCTTTTGGAGGAGTTGGTGAAAGTGGAATAGGTCGTTATCATGGCAAGGCTGGCTTTGAAAATTTCTCTTATCAAAGAAGTGTATTGAACAAGTCTTTTCTGTTCGATCAAAAATGGAGATATTATCCTACTCCCAGAAAACAAAAGAAGCACTAATTTCACAGGTTGTTTTAAGAGTATAGCCAACCGTATTAAACATCATAACCAAAGGTATAGACTTATGTCTCAAATAACTGTACGGCAGATGAATTTTGATTTTTCAGAGCAGACTGAGAGGTATTGGTGTGGGAACAGTCACTTTAGAACACACTTTTTTAATAGCATCACGCTTCTGTTTCCCGATGGCGAACAATTCATGCTTCGCACTATAAAAGGGCAAATAAAGCAAATTAATAACTTGCAGCTCAAACAAGAAGCCTCGGCATTTATAGGCCAGGAAGCACAACATTCTATTCAGCATGAGAATTTCTGGGAAATTTTACAGCAGCAAGGCTATGAATTAAAAACCTACCTTCGCTTTCTGCGGTTTATTCTTTGGAATATTTGTGAAAATTGGTTGAGCATTGAGTTGAAGCTAGCTATGATTGCAGGAGTTGAGAATTGTACAAATGTTGTAGCTGAACTTGTCTTAGAAGAGGAATTATTGGCAGAAGCAGAACCGAAGTTAAAGGAACTTTTTGAGTGGCACGCTGCTGAAGAGATTGAGCATAAAACAGTTGCCTATGATGTTCTTCAAAATGTAACACAGAGTTACCTGATTCGTCTGCTAGGTATGCTTATAGGCTATACCTTTGTTTTTGGGTTTCTTAACTTGGGATTGTTTATGATGCTATATCAAGACAAAAAGCTTCTAAATTTCAAGGTATGGCAGGAAATGGTACAATTCTTGTTTATCAAGGAAAAGTTTTTATTCAAGGTATTTTTAAACTCTCTTGAGTATTTAAGAAAAAACTTTCATCCCCTACAAAGAGACAATTTCTTTTTGGTCAGGAAAGGAATTGGATGATCGACATCTAAGTTTTCCACCACTGAGTATTTACCTACCATACGACACAGCTTTGTTGGACGAACACCTCAAGACTTTATGCTGCAAATGTTTTGTTTGTAATTAGAAGTCTTATAAAGAACAAAAATATAGAGAACAAAAATGGTCACAACAACAATCAGTCCTTATCTTGATAGTAATTTTGCCCCAGTTCAGGAAGAAGTTACTGCTGATGAACTCGTAGTAATTGGTGAGTTACCACCTGATTTATCCGGGACGTTTGTCCGCAATGGCCCAAATCCTAAGTTTGATCCTATAGGTCGTCATCAGTGGTTTGATGGTGATGGGATGTTGCATGGGGTGCAAATTAATAATGGTAAAGCCTCATATCGCAATCGTTATGTTCAGACTAGAGCTTTGAAGATGGAGGCAGAGGCAGGGCGATCGCTATGGAAAGGACCAACAGAACCACCTAATTTTGATCTTCCCCCTAATAATCTGTTTGGACCTTTCAAGAATACTGCCAATACTGCCTTAGTTTGGCATGGTGGAAAACTTTTAGCTCTGTGGGAAGGAGCTGAACCGTACGAAATTGCAGTACCCAACTTAGAGACAGTTGGACCATATAACTATGAGGGTAAACTTGCATCTCGATTTACAGCTCATCCCAAAGTTGATCCGGAAACTGGGGAGATGATGTTCTATGGCTATGCTGTGACTTCGCAACCATATCTGCAATATAGCATTGTGTCGCGGGAGGGAAAACTAACAAAAACTATAAGTATTGATATACCAGCACCAGTGATGATGCATGACTTCGCCATCACTGAACACTACACCATTTTCATGTATCTGCCTCTGACTTTTAGCATGGAAAGGATCATGCGGGGAGAATCAGCTTACTTATTTGAGTCAGATGTTTCTAGTCGCTTTGGTATTCTTCCCCGTCATGGAGATAACTGTAATATTCAATGGTTTGAGGCTCCTTCTTGCTATATTTTCCATACTGTGAATGCTTATGAAGACGGAGAAGAAATCGTCCTGATTGCTTGTCGGATGAGTGGAACAACATCCCTTGACATACCAACAAAGTTTAATGATGCTCAGGATGATAGGCCAAGATTGTACCGTTGGCGATTTAATCTGTGTACAGGTACTGTTTCTGAAGAACCACTGGATGATCTAGCATCAGATTTTCCTAGTCTGAATCAGCAAAGATTGGGGCGACAAAGCCGATATGCTTATACAGCAAAAATGGCATTTGGGGAAAGGATAGCATTTAGCTTTGACGGATTGCTGAAATATGACTTTACAACTGGCTCCTCACAGGTATATGAATTGGGATCGGGTCGTTACGGCGGAGAAGCAGTTTTTGTCCCTCGCCCGAATAGTAATACAGAAGATGATGGCTGGTTAATGACTTTTGTTTATGATTCAACACAACAAGCCTCTGAATTGCTAGTGTTGAATGCCCAAGATTTAGCTACTGAGCCTGTGGCTCGTGTTCTCATCCCGCAACGAGTTCCCTATGGTTTTCATGGAATTTGGATTCCAAAGGAATTTTTGAGCTAAACACAAGTATTTGATACTTTCACACACAAAGCCATGAAGAATGCACTTCAACAAAATAAAGCGCTGGTCGGAGCGTGTATGACAAAAAGCAACAATTTCAATCAGGAGAATAAAAGTGACACAAGATATCATATTATCCGAAACCAAAAAACTACGTGGAGTTCCCCCCCTGCCTGCTGAGGCAGCCCAGCGTCTTGGAAGTATACATAGTGCTTACAGTCAGGGCTACCAAGTAGGAACTACTACTGAAGAACTAGAGGCGATTATTCCTAAATTAAATTCAGTTTCAGCCGAATTGCTCGGATTTGCTTTGGAGGGTGTAGGTACTGGTTTAGCGCAGCGGGATTTATTTGCACCTACTGATTACAATCGGGTAGAGGCCTTTGTCAAAGGTCCTGGGGCAGCTTATGAAAACTTTGTGTATGTGGGGTTAGGTTTGATACTGGGCAACAAAAAGTTGCCTATCGAACCATATTTAAAATCACTAAGCCTGATCAGGAGTTGGCTAGTACTGGATGGCTATGGCTTTCAGCATGGTTTTACCCACTGGCAAGATTATCTTCAAGGTCAACCAATACCTGAAGTACTTACTGGTTATGCTTCCCAAGTTTTTGATCAGGGGATGGGGCGCAGCATTTGGTTTATTAACGGCACTGATGTAACTCTGATTTCACAGACTATCAGTGCTTTCCCACCAGAAAGACAAGTAAATTTGTGGGGGGGACTTGGTTTCGCTTGTGCCTACGCTGGTGGTGTAGACCAGTCAACCCTAGAAGTCTTAAGAGTAGCAGCAGGATCTTATGATGCGATTTTGGCTCAAGCAGCAGCTATAGCTACCAAGTCACGTCAATTACTTGAGAACCCATCTAGGTACACAGAATTGGCTTGTCAGGTTTTCTGCGGTACGGGTACTGAGGCAGCAGATGAGACTGTAGATAGAATACTAAAAAATCTCTGCACCAATCAATACCTTCGCCAAATTTATGAACTGGTAGAACAAGGATCGGCAGGGT
>NZ_JCACKS010000059.1:0-12653 GCF_059505505.1 Pelatocladus sp.
CCGCTTATAAAGCTAGTTTAGGCTACATTTGGGCTTAATTTTTGTTTAAGTCCCACTAATCGTTACGCGATTCCATCCTAACTCTCGCTCTGCCGCATACTGTCCTCCGTATCCTAATGCCACAACTGTTTGTGCTATAAATTTACGTTTGGCTGCTCCTTTTAGTTGCTGTGCGGTTTCCTTCAGCAAGTTTTTCAGTGAATCCGTTAACTGTATTGACACCTCTGCTCACCCAAAAATTGAATCATCATTGAATTTACTACAAAAAGAGGAAGGAGAGGCTGCCGTTGGCAGCCTCTCCTTCCTCTCTCGGAATGATTATCATTCTGATAATTTGTATATTTTATTTTCTGGAAGTCCCTTAGGTTGTAATGGTGCAGGATTTCAAACTCACTTATGAGCCGAATCATCGCAGTATTTAATCAGGCGGGAGGTGTTGCCAAAACCACCCTTACCCAAAACCTGGGCTACCAACTAGCACAACTGGGTCATCGCGTTCTGCTCATCGACATCGACCCCCAAGCCAGCTTAACTATTTTTATGGGCTTGGTTCCACGGGAAATAGAGCAAACTGTCAACAATGCCATTGTGGATGAACAACCCCTGCCAATTCATGAGGGGATTCATGGCATGGATTTAGCCCCGGCTAACATCTCTCTTGCTACGGCAGAAATGCAATTAGTTAATGCTTCCATGCGCGATTTCCGTCTAAAAGAAGCTATTGAACCAATTGAATCAGATTACGATTTTATCTTAATAGATTGCCCTCCCAGCTTAGGGCTGTTAAGTTACATCTCTCTTGTAGCTGCCACTCATGTTCTCGTACCTTTAGAAACCCATTTCAAAGCCTTTGAAGGTACAGGCGAACTCTTAAAAACTGTTGCTACCGTCCGCAACAAGCCCAACCGCAAATTACAAATAGCTGGATTTGTACCCACAAAGTACGATGCCCGTAACTCTCAAGACACCCGTACCTTAGCAGCCATCACTGAACAACTAGCGAACGCAGGAACAGTATTCCCGCCCATTCCGCGCTCTACCGCTTTTGTTGATGCCTCAGAGGAACGAATGCCCCTGGCAGTTTACGACCCCAAGCACCCATCTGTCCAAATCCTGAAAAAAATAGCCCTTAGTTTATCAGCTTTAAAATGAGACGCACCAAAACCACCCAACCCCTTAAAAGTAAAATTGATGTACCTTGGGACACTACAGGCGTAGCGAATGCTGGTTCTCCTCAATCCATGCCGTTAGACCAGATTGTTCTGCCAGCGACACAACCGCGCCGTTATTTTGAAGAGTCAGCATTAAAGCAGTTAACCGAATCGATAAAACAGCATGGCATCCTGCAACCTCTGTTAGTACGTCCCCTAGATGGAGAAAAACATGAATTAGTGGCAGGAGAGCGCCGCTATCGTGCAGCCCAGGAACTTGTCTTAAAAGAAGTACCCGTTGTCATTAAAGAATTAGACGATAACGCCGCTTTTCAACTGGCACTCGTAGAAAACCTACTGCGAGAAGACCTTAACCCAGTCGAAGAAACTGAAGGCATCCTGCAACTGCTGGCTCTCAAACTAGGTCGAAGCCTTGAGGAAGTACCCCCATTACTTTATCGTCTACAACGCTTACAAAACAAGGCATCTACAGTTACCCATAACGTTATGGGCGCTTCCGATAGCGATGGTGATGAACCTACCCATAACGTTATGGGCGAAGATGAAACTGACTCCACCCCTAACGCTATCAACCAGGATTCTGGTGAGATTGAACCATCTACCCATAACGTTATGGGCGAAACCGAAACCCATAATTTAGACCCCAATCATGAGCCATCTGCTGACTCTGATTTAAAAATTGTTGAAGGAGTATTTGATGGCTTGGGCTTAATGACTTGGGCATCTTTCGTCAAGAATCGTCTGCCCTTGCTAAACCTTCCTGAAGATATTCTTTCTGCACTAAGGCAAGGAAAACTTGAGTACACTAAAGCCAAAGCCATTGCTACTATTCAGGATTTAGACGAGCGCGTTGCCTTTGTAGAACAAGCTATTGCTAACAACTGGTCTTTAAGCGAAATCAGACAGCGCATTAGTGAGAAGAAAACTCCAGCTTCTAAACCAAACACAGAGTCGAACAATTACAAAGAGCGATTTACTGCTGCGACTACCAAGCTAAGAAAGTCAAGTATTTGGTCAGACCCGAAGAAGCGCAAACAGATAGAGAAACTACTTGCACAACTAGAGACGCTGACAAATGTTGAGTAAACTACAGTTCCCACTGCACCACGTTTCTGGAGTTTTCATGACTGACGCAAGTCACGGCTAAAAAGTCAGGGGAGCCAAAGCGCCATAATAAAAACTAGAGAAAGTAACATCCGTTTCTCTTTTTCTCCATTAACAAATAGGAATAGTAAAATGGAAGCTCACAAAATAGAAGCTGTTTTAACCGAAGACGGAACTTTGATGCTGCGGGGCTTACCTTTTCATGCGGGGGATGCTGTGGAGGTGATTATTCTGTCAGCTAAAACTCCACAAAATAAAGGAGCAGCGCCTAGCCAACCAGAAACAAATCTTTATCCACTGCGCGGTCAAGTAGTCCGTTACGATGATCCAACAGAACCTGTTGCCTTGTCAGATTGGGAAGTTTTGCAATGATCGTACTTGATACGCATATCTGGGTTTGGTGGGTTGATGATAACTCCAAACTAACTACAAAGTATCGCTCTTGGATAGAGGAATATCAATCTCAGGGTTTGGGAGTAAGTATTGTTTCTTGTTGGGAGGTCGCCAAATTAGTAGAAAAAAATCGGCTGGTTTTTTCTTGTTCAGTTAATGAATGGTTGGAAACAGCTTTGGCTTATCCCGGAGTACAGCTATTAAATTTAACCCTGCCGATAGTGGTTGATTCAACTCAATTAAGCGGATTTCATAGCGACCCTTTTGACCAAATTATTGTAGCTACAGCCAGAAATTATGGGTGTCCTTTGTTAACTGTTGACGCGAAAATCCTTAACTATTCTGGTGTGGAAACGCTTTCATAACGTTCTGAGCAATTATAATTGTTAAAATTTTTGTGGAAAACTGCTGACTACTGCGGTATGTTTGCGACAAACGACAAAAAATATTAAGTTAGTCACAGTGCCAGTAGTACAGTCGCTCCCACAAGTATTCTCATGCTAGAGTCAGAAAAACTTATCCAGATAGTACAAGCTTGGTTAGGCTATATCAGGTTAGAGGAACTGACTCAAGCTGAAGTCGAGCGTTCTTCAGATATCTATTCAAAAGTAGTAGATAAGGGAGTGCAGCTTGTTGGCAACAAGTTACTCCTTGATAACGAAGTATTTACGCAATTCCAAAAACAGCAACAGGCAGCCAAAAGAGGTAACAAAAATGATGTTCAGGTGGCTGTCGCTTTCCCACAAATTTATATAATCAACGGCAAGGGCAAAGACCAAAAGCTGAAATACTTGCCTCTGTTCACAATTGATATTTCACCCATTTTCAAAGGGAATTACCGCAAAACAGGCTGGGACTTGACCGAATACGAGTTTCAGCCAGTGATCGTTAATTTAATGCGGTTGTACGGGCTAGAAGAAGAGCAAGCCGAATCACTGATTGTTGCGTCAGGAATTTTAAAATTTTTAGAAGACACATTTAAAGGAAGATTCCCAACACTTCGAGACTTTCTCGAACTGGTAGACTTACCCGAAGGAAAGTACAAAACCTTTCGACAACCTTATTTGCTTCGCTGTGACTTTACGCCCTACAACGCCCTGCTTAAGCTTGACCTCCTTGAAATACTCAAGGAACTTCAACAACCTGACTCTAAAGCTGAATGGCTAACTGAAACTCATCCAGCCATGCAGTACCTCTGGGGTCAGCCACAATCACCCAGAGATGAGGTGATGTTCTGGGGTGCTTTCCCTTCTCATGCACCTGATGAATTTCAAGCCTCTGTCTTGAAACACGCCCAGGAGAATTTACTAACTGCTGTTTGTGGGCCACCGGGAAATGGAAAAACCGAGGTCTTCCTGCACCTCATAGCCCAGCAAGTAGCAAATCGAGCGTTACGGCTTGTCCACGGTGAAGATGATGTAAATAATTTAATATTCTTTGTTGGCGCTAATAACAGCACCGTTAAAAAATTCCAACAACGACTGGCTACAGATTCTCCTGCTCAACAGTTTTATCTTCCAGGCGGCAACCAAACTAATATCCGTAAGGAAACTCTACCCAAACTGCAATCAACCCAAGATTGGCTGCGTAATGCTGAATTTGACCAAGATTCTTGGCAACAAGCCAAACTCGAATTGCTGCAAGCATCAAGTGAAATTCAACAACTCCAAGAGCAAGACCGCTTGAATACTGCTCAAAAAGTCATTGATGTTGAACGGCGATCGCAATTGGATGTAGAAATTCAATCACACAATAACGATATTGCTGCTAAGTCTGCCGAGTTGCAAGCCCTAACTGAACAGCTATCAAGTTTGGCTGCTTACGAAAATTTTCCCATTGATGCTTACGAACAGATACAAAGCGCGTTATTCCAAGCAGAACGCGAACTGCCAAAAGATTCTGACTCTATTACAAAACGCGTCTTGGACTGGCTCAATGCTACCACCGACAAGCGAATTTTTCAGCGTTTGGCGAATCGGATAAACGCGGCTGTTTTAAACACCTTAGCTACAGCGCATCCCTTTCAAATACCCATTGACCCCTCCAGTTTAACCACAGCAATCACCAGCATTAACCAAAAAATTGGTTTGTCACGGCAATGGCGCAATCAAAACCTGGAAGTAACTTCAATTCAAAGCCAAATAGCGGCTTTAACTAACGAAATAGAGTTAAAGCAAGCTCAACAGCAACAAATCCAAAAGCAACTTGATAGTTACCCTCAAGCAGATTTCTTGTGTCGTTTTTACCGTGACTACCACCATTTGCAGCTAGAACTATTTCAACGTGCCTGGGCGTTTCTGTTGCAAGAAACTCTCCGACGCAAGGATAGCGTTATGAGGGCATTAGAAACTTATGGCAGCGTATTAGCTGGGGATGGAGAGGCATTGCTAAAACTGTCAACTGATAGTGATGCCATCTACCGTGACTTGAGCTTGATTTTTCCGGTCATTACCTCCACCCTCCAATCAATGCGTAATATGTTGCCAATTCTTCAGCCTAATATCATCAAGCTGGCACTGGTGGATGAAGCGGGGACAACTCTCATACATCAATTATTTCCTTTATTAGTGAGATCGCAACAGGCAGTAGTGGCAGGTGACTCCCAACAGATTGAGCCTATCGTTAACATGAGCGATGATACCATCAAGCAATATTTCAAAACTGCCTTTTTGGATCGGGGCATGAGGAATGAAGATTATTATCGCTATGCTCCTACTGCTAAATACACGGCTACCTGACTTTTCACGGGATGTGGAAAAAGGAATGAGGTTCGCGCTCTCATATCGCGAACAAAATACTATTCCTTGTTATATTTAGGGCTTGCTGAATAAGTTCCTCAAGCAAATCTACAAGCCACACAGCTTGCAAAATAATCGTTTCGTTGCTCAGTTTCCAAATTTACCCAGCGATCGCTAACGATTGTGCAAGGGTTTTGAGACTCGCTTATGTTATAGCCTTGCACTTGTTTGGCGAAAAAAAGCCTGAAATCATTACCTCGTATACATTACGCTTCTATTCAGCAAGCCCTATTTAGAGGTTTCTTCAACTAAATCCTTCAAACCCTGTTTGAGAGCCTCAATCGAACGGTCTAAAGCCTCAATTCTAGTCCTAGCAGTCATTTGTTCCATAGCATTCATGTAAGCTTGACTACCAGCTTTACCCAAGTGTTTATATTTGGAAAGCTTACCATCAATACGAGTTGGAAATATCGGCGTTGCTGCGTGTAGCTTATAGTACCAATAAACACCTTTACGCCCTTTTGCTAAATAACGAGCTATTCTACACCCGGATGGCGCCACCTGGTTTGATTCGTGTATGCCAACCACTTCTCGTTCGAGACGCTTTTTCATAGAAACAACTTTGTCTATGCGTTTGTGTAAATCCTCTTGGGCAGCGAGTTTTGGGGTCTTTGACATAAAATCAACGGACAAGACTTCGCGATATGGTATCGCGAACCATATTCCTTTGTGAAACAGCCGAATAACTAAAATCAATATTTTGAAAAGCTTCGACCCATCGATAAGATTCTTTTTCTTCAAAAGCTCTATTTTTCGCCCTTAAACGTTCTTGTTTTAATCGCTTTTTTTTCGCCGCAGATGTTTCTCCTGGTGGTGGTGGCACCTTATGTTGTCGATGCCACAATTTTTCCCATAATAGTCCTAGTGGTTGACCAAAGTCCGGGTCTACTGCAAGAGAACTATGTAAAATTAGTCCATTCCCACCATTACCTGTTGGACCATATTCCTCTGTTTTTTCTAATATTTTTTTATAATCCAAATAAGTAGTATCTCCTAGCGCTAGTATTACCGGGATACCATAAATCTCTTGCGCTGTTTGTTTAAAAGATGGTTGAGTCAATTTGTCAAAAGTTGTTTTGGGATTAGAAAAGAATTCGTAACTGCGTTTTAAATCACTATTACTGTTAAATATTTTAGACAGGGGCTCACCATATTTTACTTTTAATGACTCCGCAATCAACACTGCTCTCGACGTTAGACGTTTGTCACCAAAATCACAATTACTATACGGGTTTGTTTCTAGTAGTTTCATTTGCACCCCGAAAGTACGACACTACAAGCACCTTACATTCAAGAGTGCAAATCATCTTAATTTCTTTGATTGATTCGCGACATCAAGGCGCGAACCAGCTTTCTTTTTCCACATCCCGTGAAAAGTCAGATTGTCCGTTTCCCTGTTGTAAAGACGTTTCATGAAACGTTTGGTCAACGCGCCACAGTGTCACCTCTCCAACTGCGGAACTAGCTGCTAGGAATTCACCACAATCAGACCAGGCGATCGCCGTCACGTAATCTGACAGCATTCCTTGCCAGTGCTGCTCAAACCTTAAACCAGACACGTCCGAAAATCCTCTTTTAGCTTTGCCTCATCCAGGTTACGACCGATAAAGACAAGTTCGTTTTTGCGAATTTCACCAGCTTTCCAGGGGCGATCGCGTATTCCATCAAATAACATATGCACCCCCTGAAATACAAAGCGACAGTCTTCTCCCGCAATATTGAGGATGCCTTTCATTCGGAAGATATCCGGTCCTTGATTGGTCAACAACTTACCCAACCAGTTGTTCAATTTTTGCCCATCTAAAGCACCCGATTCGACTATAGCAACTGAATACACCGACTCATCATGCTCGTGGGCATCTTCCATCAGAAAGTTGGGATCAATTTCCAAGGCACGATTCAGGTCAAACGCCCCCACTCCTAACACCACATCCATTTCTAAATCGGCGTTGCAGGTGCGGTAGATTTTTGCCATTGCGTTCATCGCCCGAACCCGCTTTTCTAGCTCTTCCAACTCTTCGGCTGTAACTAAATCGCTCTTGTTAAGCAAAATCACATCGGCAAAGGCAATCTGCTCCTGTGCTTCGTCTGCGTCCCAGTGCTGATTTATGTGAAGAGCATCTACCACCGTTACAACTGCATCTAGCTGAGTTTGATTCTGCACATCCTCATCCATAAAGAAGGTTTGGATTACTGGTGCTGGATCAGCTAATCCTGTTGTTTCAATCACCAGATGGTCAAACTTGTCCCGCCGCTTCATAAGGTTGCTGATGATGCGAATCAAATCGCCACGAACTGTGCAGCAGATGCAGCCATTATTCATCTCAAAGATTTCTTCATCCGCATCAACTACCAGTTGGTTATCAATCCCAACTTCGCCAAATTCGTTGACAATGACTGCTACTTTCTTACCGTGTTCATGGGTAAGAATACGGTTGAGTAACGTTGTCTTGCCAGATCCTAAATAGCCTGTGAGGACGGTCACAGGAATAAAATTGTTGATTGCAGTAGCAACCATATGCTTCTACTTTGAACTTCTCCATAATAATAATCATTTTCACACAAAATTTGGAAAAGGGGAAAAGGCATTTTGGGTTACTTTTGAATTACATTTTTCTATGGATTTTGAAACTATAGCGAACTCTCCTCTATATATAAGGGGACTGTATTAATCATGTTATACACTCCAATTGCTCGCACTTAGTTCAGCCATATCGAATTGATGACATCGACTTAATTCCTGCCGGAGTTGCTTTGCATCCAGGTTGCGACCAATAAACACAATTTGGTTACTGCGGACAGTTGTCCACGTTTGGGTATCTAAACTGCAACGCTTACCGCTTAATTGAAATATGTGCTTCAACTGGCTTTCCCAAAACCAGAGAATGCCTTTACCCCGAAAGACATTAGTCGGAAGGTTGTCTAAAAAATCCTGGAACTTTGTAAGCGAGAAAGGGCGCGTGCTTGTAAACGACACAGACACGAACCCGTCATTCGCTAAGTGGTCAGAGTGATGATGCTTGTCTTGAGTCTCCAGCATACCTGCAAAAACATCTGGATTGGTATATCCCACATCCATAATAAATGGCAGAGGAACTTGACCGTATTGGCATCGGATGATTCTGGCTGCCTGTTTGATCGAGTTGATGTAGTTTTCTAGGTCGTCTACTCGCTCAGGCGAAACCAGGTCTGTTTTGTTCAGTAATATAATGTCTCCATAGATGATTTGATGCAGGGCTGCGTCACTATTGAAGTGTTCGGGAATAAAATTTTCCACATCTACCATTGTCACGATGGAGTCTAAGCGAGTTAGTTCTCTGAGTTTGGTTCCCAGGAAAGTCTGGATAATCGGCAGGGGGTCAGCAACACCCGTTGTTTCAATCACCAGATAATCAACCGGAGTTTCACGCTCCAATACCTTGCAAACAGCCTCTACTAACCCTGAGTTAATGGTGCAACAGATACAACCATTGCTTAATTGCACCATGTCTTCATCAACCGAGATGAGTAATTGACTATCGATATCAATGTCACCAAATTCGTTCACCAGCACTGCTACTTTCAAATCTTGGCTATTTTTGAGAATTTGGTTCAGCAGTGTGGTTTTACCACTACCCAAAAAGCCCGTAATAATGGTGATTGGCATGACCTGCTTGGGTATCTGCTCATTGATTTCTAGTTGTGTCATCGGAATCATCCAAAGCACCCTCCAGATGATCTGCCAGCCAAAATCAGTGCAACTTCTTTAGCAAAGTAAGTTAAAATCAAGTCTGCACCTGCTCGTTTCATACTAGTCAAAGTCTCTAAAATCACCTTCTTCTCATCAATCCAGCCATTTTGAGCAGCAGCTTTAATCATGGCATATTCACCACTGACGTTATAAGCTGCTACAGGTAAATTGGTGTAATTTTTGACTTTATTTATAATGTCCAAATATGCTAAGGCAGGCTTGACCATCACAATATCTGCACCTTCAGCAATATCTAGCACCACTTCTTTAATAGCTTCCCTGGAATTTGCTGCGTCCATTTGGTAAGTCTTCTTATCCCCAAACTTCGGCGCAGAATCCAACGCATCTCGAAATGGCCCATAGTATGCAGAGGCATATTTTGCAGAGTATGCCAAAATTCGCACATCAATGTATCCTGCTGCATCAAGTGCGTGACGAATTGCCCCTACTCTACCATCCATCATGTCAGAAGGTGCGACCATATCTGATCCTGCTGCGGCTTGGCTTACCGCCATTTTTACCAGCACTTCGACTGTGGGGTCGTTGAGAATAACACCATTTTCATCAACAATACCGTCGTGACCGTGAGTAGTAAAAGGGTCAAGCGCAACATCGGTAATTACTAGAATATCTGGTACAACTTCTTTAATTGCTTTGACTGTTTGCTGTACTAATCCTTCTGGATTGTAGCTTTCACTGCCAGTATCATCTTTCTTTGCTTCTGGGATGACGGGGAACAGAGCAACAGCGCCTACCCCCAATCGCGACACTTCTGCTATTTCTTTGAGTAGTAAATCTAAAGTATAGCGATAACACCCAGGCATGGAGGTAATTTCTATTTTCTGTTCCTCACCCTCCATGACAAACATGGGATAAATGAGGTCATCAACACTCAGTATTGTTTCTTGCACCATGCGACGTAAAGTAGCAGTGCGACGTAGGCGACGGGGGCGATGAATGGGAGTGGTTGCTGTAGGTGCTGTGAGTACAGTGTTACTAGAAGCAGGATTTTCTGATGACATGGGAATTAATAGTAATTGTTTCACAAAATAATGATAATCGTTTTCATGCAGTATTTTTTGCTTTCTGCTTATATCACCGAAAATAATTACCCGTTTCATTAAAACCGGAAAAATCCGGCAGCTTTATTACTAGTTAACTGTTTTAGTGCCAACGACCTTGACGGAAAAACCGCCCATTACCCAAGTTTTTTGGTGCAAAACCCGTCAATTTTCTGGGCGGTTTTTCCGAAAGCTGCCGGATTTTTACAAGTTTAGACCCAACTCTAATTTGAAATTGCCTTGGTTTTGTTGACTCCAAAACCCATTTTTTTCCCGTAGCGGACAGTCCGGAATTCCACTTCGTTTCTGTTTGGGTTGTAGAGGGTATAGCTTGCTTCCCCAAGAGTGCGCCCCACATTCCCTACCCCAATCACTTGACGTGGAGTGATGTTGATAATTGTAGGAGGAGAAGTTTGACTATCGAGGGTTGTAAGTTGTGTGGTGATAGAACCTGCTTGTAGTTGATATTGGAAAGTCAAACCAGAACGACCACAAAACAGGTTATTAGCTTGCATCCGCGACAACCTATCTAACATTTGAATGGGAGAAGTCAAAAGTGTGAGTTCTTCGCTCACAGATACGGTTGAACCATGAATTAACAGACAATCCAACTCAAAAAACCCAAAATCAAGGTTTCGCAACCACTGTACTGTTTGACGAGAAACACTATCCCACAACAACTTCGCTGTTTGGACTCCATATTTGGCCATTAACTCTGTTGGTTCCCCAGTAGCACCAAGACCATGCAAAATTAAGCACTGTTCTTCCCACCATCCCTTACAAACAAGTGGTTCTAATTCACCATGTCGGGGGTTACGCACTCGTTCGACAAGTTGTTCAGATTCTTTCGTTGGCCCGACCACATCACCGAGAATATATAATGCTTCCACAGAACTACCCTGACGCTTAATATCTGCGATTACTGCTTCATAAGCCGCCAAATTACCTTCAATTCCACTTAAAATTGCCCATTTCATATCTTCAATTTTGGATTTGTTATTTGTTGTTGGTGGTTAGTAATTAGTGGTTAATGTTTGTTAACCATGCCCAATGCCCAACTTACCTTGTACACACATGGGTAGGGTCATCTGCACGTTCTGCGAATTCTATTCCCTGTGCTAAACGCCAAGCGAAAATAGGAGGTAAGCCTTTTTCGATAATTGCTCTTGCAGTTTTTTGATAATCGTAAGGTACTTCCCGCAATATCACCGCTTGAGTATCAGTATCGTAAATCACATAAGTTGCATTGGGTTTTCCATGTCGAGGTTCTCCGACTGATCCCACATTGATAATCTTTTTTACAGGTGCTGTAAAACACCTTTCATCTTCTTCACCATTCTCGCCATTGATACGCACTTGCAAACTTCCTGCATCCAATTTACGGACGTAAGGCACATGAGTATGACCGCAAAATAGCACATCACTATCTGTGGAAAGTACGCGTTCTAGTGCTACAAAAGCATCGAGTTCTGGTAACAAATACTCATGGTTACTGTGAGGACTACCATGAACAAATGTCATGTTTCCTTCACGGAAAGTATGGGGTAGTTGGGCAAGATATTCGCGGTTTTCTGGATATATCTCCTTATTTGTCCACTCGTGAGCTAATTTGCCTCGTTTTTCAGCCAAAAGTGAAGGAAAACTGCACTCGCAAGAATTTAATCCCTCTACAACATCTTCATCCCAGCAACCAGCGACGGTAGGAATATCCAAAGAACGAATTTGCGCCACTACTGCATTTGGATAGGGACCATATCCTACCAAATCGCCAAGACAATAGATTTTTTCACATGAGTGCTTATCGATATCTAGCAATACAGCCTCTAATGCTTCATAGTTACCGTGGATACAGGATATTACCGCTATTTTCAAGCTCTTATCTCCTCAAGTAGAATTTGTTTTACCTGTTGTTGGTATTGCCAAATAGCAGCGTCTGACAAACAGCAATCTTCCAAGGTTTGCCGCATCGCTGCTTCATCCAAGTTTTGTCCTGACACTTCTATTCCACTGAAGCGTTGGGGTCTACCTTCCAAGTGGCAAGGTAGGTCTAATTCGAGAAAATTGGTTGCTGGTACACCCAGAGTAAAATCAGCGTAAAGACTTCGCCCATCTGCAACATCAAAAATTGCCTTGGCGCGGCTCACTTGACCGTAAGCGCCATGAGTAATTTCATACCAAAACTCATGCAAACTATCTTCGTCGATGACTTGACCAGTGGTGGGGACGCGCCATAGTTGGGTAGGGGTAATATTAGTATCAATGGCTGCACCTGGTATAATTTCTTTTGCCCAAGTATGATACTCAGAATCTTGGAGATAAAGTGGCAAAATAGCGATGCTTCTGTAAGGGATCTCCAAGTAATAAAATGCCCAGCCGTATTAAATATATTTTGGCC